>CAZAYE010000748.1:0-2501 GCA_964489255.1 uncultured Enterobacteriaceae bacterium | reverse complement strand
GCGCGCCCCCGCCCGCGCAACTCGCTGCGTAATTACTGCGGGCAGTACTTAGAGCGTCATCTCGCCGCCCTGCGTAAGGCGGGGCTACAGTGAGTAATGCTAGTCTTTGCCGCTGGCTGAAAAACTACCACACCCCCACACGACAACTTTTCGGTGCGCGGAAGATTGCAGGAACCGTTATCTTGCCACAACGCTGCGTTGTCGGCTCGCGCTATATACAGCCGATCGATATGAGTGCTTCGGTGCTGTCACCCCGTCGGCTTGATGTTCTGGTTGAGGCGAAAGAAGTTGGGGGGATCGTACGTGTTCTTGAGCGCCACCTAGGACTTGACTCACGGGATGGAGTCGATATTCGAACGACGTGACCACGCCGAGGTTCCCTCCGCCGCCTCGCACTCCCCAAAACAGATCTTCATTCTCTCCCACCTTGGCGGTGATTAACCGGCCATCGGCCGTGACGACTTTAACCGAGAGCAGGTTATCACAAGAAGCTCCGTGCTTTCCTTTGACATCTACCGCCCCGGCGCAGCGTACGATCAGCCCGGGATGCTTGTCATACATCCAGTTCCAGACCCGGCGCGCCGATTCGTCAGGTCGGTCTTTCCGTTCAGCCAACGTTGCGCCGCTGTCACACCGAAGCGCTTGGGCGCGCTTTCATCCTTTCATACCACCGACTCAGGTTTGTCCACGCTGGGTCGAGGGCAAACTGCCCGCCGCGGTGGGCGGTGTCCAGGCCGATCAAGAGCATGATGTCGGCAATGGAAAAATGGCCGGCTACCCACTCGCGCCCCGCCAACCCTTCATTGACCAGCGCCAGCCTGGCCACCAGGGTCTTCTGCGCATGTTCAGACACTTCACCTTTAGAGAGGACCATGCGTGACGCCGGCAAGTAAACGCCGATCTCACAGCGGCGCTCCCACATCCGCACCAGTGCCCGCGTCACCGGATCTGCTCCGATTAACGGCGGTTCAGGGTAGAGTTCTTCCAAATACTCCATGATGGCGAGGGACTCGGCGATAACCCTCCCGTCGTCTAGTTCCAGAATCGGCACCCCGGCGAAGGGATTCTTCTTCAGAAACTCGGGCGAGCGTTGCTCCCCGGCCCTGAGGTCGAGTTCCTTCACCGGCAGCTCGAGACCCTTTTCGGCGAGATAGATGCGCAGCTTTCTGGGATTAGGCGCTCGGGTAGTATCAAGGTAGAGTAACATCTGTACCTCCTTTCTTTCCCAACGGTGAGGAATGCTGGTTACCTTTCATATAGCCCACCAGAATCCCTAAGATAAAGGATAGCAAGAACAGGCGCTACAATAGTTGACACAAAATGCTCAGTTACTAGAATAGCGGGCCGCACGATAGTGCCCGAGCGAAATGGGTCATCCGAGATTGGCTTGTCACCTTATGACCGCGTAAATAGCCGGAGAGCAAAAGGCTCAAAGGGGGGAACCTATGGACGTACTTGTGACCTGCCCGTCCGCACGAGACCGTAAGGCGCTCGCGCAGTTCTCCGCCCACACCTTCCACCTCCTCGACGCCAAACTCAATGCCCGGACTCCTTCCCCGGAGTGTGACATCCTGGACTACGTCGAGCGCTGCCGGCAGTACATCCGTACGCACCACATCGACGCCATCTATTACTCGCGTGACGTCGCTGACATCGTCGCCGCTGCGCTGTGCGAGGAATTCGGCTTTCCTGGTCCGAGTGTAGAATCGGTGTTCCTGTGTCTGCACAAATACTACTCACGTCGGAGCGAACCATCACCTATTCAGTGTGAGGCAATCAATCTGTTCGATGACAATCCGCCGGTCCCGGGATACCCCTGCTATCTGAAACCTCCGTGGCTCAATTTAGGCATTCTTGGCTTCAAACTTGAATCACCGGACGATCTGCGACGTGCGCTTGCCGTTGCTCGACGTGAGTACCATCTTTGGTCGCCCCTGTATTATCCTTTCTTCCGCCGGTACGTCGATTTACAGAAATATCCCCTGGCGATCCAGGATATGATGTTGGTCGAAGAATTTATCGACGGACCCCAGGTGACGGTGGAAGGCTGGGTGTACCAGAACCAAGTCCACATTTGGGCCATTACTGACACCAACACCTATCCAGGGACTCGCGTGATTGACAACTTTTCTCTGCCCTCGCGCCAGCCGGCTCATATCCAGGCACAACTTGCCAAGCACGCGACGGAGGCGATTCGCAACATTGGCCTGAATAACGGCTTCTTTAACCTTGAGTTCTGGTGTCATGAGAACTCAGTGACTTTGACAGAGATTAACGGTCGCGCAGCCACGTGCTTTTATAACCTCTATCGCAACTGCCTGGATGCCTGTATCTACGAAGCTGGCCTTGCGCTGGCTGGTGGGTACAAGCCGGTTTCGCCTCCCGCGCTCAACGGCACGGGGGGTGCGCAGTGTAACTTTGTGACGTTCGGCACGGACTGGGCGGAGCACCTGATCGACTTTGAGCGTGCCCATACGATCCCTCAATTGACCCTTTATGTG
>CAZAYE010000747.1:0-2502 GCA_964489255.1 uncultured Enterobacteriaceae bacterium | reverse complement strand
GGAGCCACGAGGCGCTGACTCTGGCCCGGGAGCTCTCTCATCCCTTTAGCTTGGCCGCAGCCCTCCAGATGACTGCCGTGCCCCATCAGGTCCGCCGGGAAGTGCAGACAGTCCAAGAACGGGCGGAGGCAACCATAACGCTCTCGACTAAGCAGGGATTTGCGGTCCTCCTCGCGCAGGGAACTCTCCTACGGGGCTGGGCACTAGCAGAGCAGGGACAGGGAGAGGAAGGGATTGCGCAGATATGCCAGGGCCTGACCGCCTTGCGGGCCACAGGGACAGAGAATGGACGGCCGTATTTTCTTATCCTACTGGTGGAGGCGTATGGAAAAGTAGGGCGGGTCGAAGAAGGGCTGAACGCTTTGGCCGAGGCGCTGGCAATCGTCTCTCTGAACTCTAATCGAGAGCCGTCATAAAAGGAGATTACGCCGTTCACCCTACCGAACATTGGATCTCGCTGGTTGAATTCTATGTCTACTGACGCTGCCCCGCTACGCTCAGCCACCCTGGTGATGAGATCGAAATACTGCGAGACGTCCCTCATCCACCAGCTACCTATGCCGCCTTGGTCTGGCGACGGAAATACTTTTGGACAAGGCGCTGGTAGATCATGAAATCGCCGGCCCAGTCTACAAAATCAGCCGAATCTCCCATTTTTCCAGCGGCGAAACGGGCGTAAAACTCCACCGTGCTCATGCCGTACTTATCCTCAAACTTGCGTAACGTCGCAATCAGTTCCTCCAGGCTTTCGTTGATGTCCACTCGCTTCGCCAGATCTCGGAGCATTTTCCGGCGCTGTTACGGCGTGGTCTCATGAAACTTAATCATGACTTTTGCCATTGTGGTCTCCTTCTTTACTCTGTTTACCGCGCCGAGGCTGATGTCGGCTATCGCGTTTGCAATCGCACGCGCTCTGTGACAGAAGAGGGAGGACAAGCGAGGACGGAGTCATAGGAAAACTCTGGGATTCCTCGGATCATTGAAGGGTTGGGCTATTGCATCATTAGATCAATGAGACAACAGCAAAATGGCTCAATGACAAAGTGAGAAAATTACTGGAGGTGATATGAAAGACCTTACCGCAATGGGACAATCTGTTGGCGCACTGCTCAAGGAGCGCCAACATACCATCGCTGTGGCTGAGTCCTCGGCCGGTGGACTGATCTCGGCGGCCTTGGTGGCCGTGCCTGGAGCTTCGGCCTTTTTCCTGGGTGGCAGTGTGATCTACACGTTGGAGGCTCGACGTACCTTGTTGAACTTAAAGGATGAAGCATTCGTTGGGATTCGAGCGAGTACGGAAGAATATGCCCTTCGTATGGCGCGAGCCGTGCGGCAGCACCTGGGGACAACCTGGGGCCTCAGCGAGACTGGCGCTACAGGGCCAACTGGCAATCGCTATGGGGACCAGGCTGGCCATGCCTGCATTGCGGTGGCTGGTCCGGTGGAACAGGTAATTACTGTGGAGACTCGGCAATCGGGTCGCGAGGCCAACATGTGGACGTTTGCCGCTGCTGCGCTAGAGTTGCTCGAAGTCTGCCTCAAGAAAAGCGGTTGAGGAAAAGCGTTTAAACTAGAGCAGATTGCCGATGCGTTTACCACCAAGTTGAAGTACTAGGAAAAGGCTATCGGGGGGGATCAGGTATGTTCAGGATCGGGCTTTCATCTTTTCGTGGTTCCTTGGGGTTGGCTTTCGTGGTTCTCTGGTGCGGAATGCCTGCACTGCTCGCGCGGGCGCAAACGTTTGGTACTGGCGGAGGGGAAAACCCTACATCCGACAATTCTCGCACCCCTTTCAAGATCAAGATGAACGGCTTCCTCAATACCAAACCTGACGAGGACAGCGTGGAGGTAAAATTGGGAATCAGCACTTACGGTGAGACGTATCAGTTTGCCCTTATAGATGTAGAGGCTGTCGATAATCCACAGATCGGCCGGACTGCCATTCTCCAACAGGTCGGGAAATACCAGGTTGATTTCGACTTGGTAGGGTCGAAAGAGTTGCTCTCAAAAATCGGCCAGGCCGAGCCCGGCACCCCGCTCAGCATTATTGGCTTCTTCCAGCAACGAAATCGGAGATTGCAGCTTGAAAGTGTGTCGGTGATAGGGATGGAGAAATACTAAGGCGTAAAACGTAAAGCGTAATACTGCCCTGGGCTCTTCTCTTACGTTTTACGTTTCACGTCTTACGCTCTCACAAGTCGATCGGCAGCTCAAGATACTCGCGGTAGATGAAGTCGCGGTGTTCCATCAGGAGCGGCTTTACGGCAACCTGTATGACTGGGTCCGTATTCGTATACATCTTGCGGAAAGGTTGCGGCATTGGACACAGCTCGTGCGGCAAGGGTTCAAGAAGAGCGGCGAAGGCGGACCAGTAAATGTCCAGCGCCGAGAGCTGAGTGCCGATGAAGAACTTGCTGCCTTGGGCGCGTTGCTGCTCAAGTCGGGTCCCTAGTGCATTTTCAGGAAACCTCTTGGGGAATAGAGAGGGGTTCTTGGTGCGGA
>CAZAYE010000746.1:0-2503 GCA_964489255.1 uncultured Enterobacteriaceae bacterium | reverse complement strand
GGCATCATTCCTGGCGGCGGCGTCGCTTTGCTCAGGGCCTCGGCCGCGCTGGAAAAAATAAGGGTCCCGGAGGAAGAGAAATCGGGGATCAACATCATCCGGCGCGTACTGGAGGAACCGCTGCGAAGGATCGCCATCAATGCAGGCGTGGAAGGAGCTATCGCCCTGCAAAAGGTGAAAGAGGGCAAGGGCTCCTTCGGCTTTAACGCCGCCACTGAAGAATACGAGGATTTGATGAAGGCTGGCATCGTCGACCCGACCAAGGTGGTTCGCACTGCTCTGCAAAACGCCGCGTCTGTTGCCGGTTTGCTGCTCACCACCGAAGCAACCGTCGCCGAGAAGCCCGAAGAGAAGGGAGCTGGGATGCCTCCGATGCCTCCAGGCGGCATGGGCGGCATGGGTGGCATGATGTAAAAACTCCTCTTTGGAGGGTGGCTCTACTGTCCCGCCCTCCTCCTTCCCCTTTGTTCCTTTCATGACAGGCGGCCCTGCGGGAAAACCCTGGCAGGGCCGTTGTAGTTCTCCAAGAGCGGACTGCCGTGAATCGAGCCTATTCCTCACAGAAGAGGAGACGTGCGCGCAGCGCACGCTACACCGGGTGTGCCAAGGTTCCGTGTTTCGGTTTAGCTTTCTGGTAAGCCGCTGATACGAATCCCGGCCGAGTGTACCTTGTGGCGAATATTGAGGCGGATTAACAAAGCCGTGATTGGTTCAATTTGGCGGGAAGCCTCAAGCGGGCCAGCATCGATAGGGTGAAGACCTAACCTCTCGATCAGCTGCATAACCGTTGCGCGCGCCTCTTTGTCTCCACCACAGACCAAAACGTCACAATCGATCACCGCGTGCATATCGCGCAGGAGATGCGCCGAAACGTTCTGCAACGCCCCTACGACTTTTACCTCAGGTCCCAACACTTGTTGAGCCTCCTCGGCCGCTGACCCGGCCGCTGGCATGATTACCCGCCGCGGATTTTCTGGATCAAGTGGCACAGAAACGTCAACAAAGATTTTCCCCCTGAGCTGGGCTCTGACAGTCTCTAAGGTACTGACATGCGCTGCATAAGGAACAGTGAGGACAACGATGTCGGCCGCCGCCGCGGCGTTGACGTTATCAGTCCCTCGCAGCAATTCCTTGCCTAACTCTTGGTTCAGCTCGACCGCAACCCTCTCGCCTTTTTCTTTCTGCCGCGAGCCGATAATGACTTCCTCTCCAGCCTTGGCCCACCGCAACGCCAGCCCCGGTCCTTGTTCTCCCGTTCCTCCCAGAATCGCGATTTTCACTCTGCCTCTTCCTCCTTACCCATAGAATTCCTCGCTATTGCCGGAGATTACGGCAATCGTCCGTACCGAATTGTTACGGAAAACCCGGAAGGCCACAGACTCTCCTGCTCGCCGACCCCACAATTGTTCGTACATCTTGCGGCGGTCCGTAACCTCTTGCCCGTCAATCGCCAGGATCACATCGCCAGCCTTGAGACCGGCTTTCTCTCCGGGGCCACCAGGGACGAGCCCAGCGATGACGATGTGGTTACGCAAGGGATATGAGTACATCCCCAGCCAGGCTCGGGAAGGCCGCGATACTCGCCGGCCATAGCGCAGCAGTTCCTGGCTGTGTGCGGTAAAGTGTTCGACCGGAATGGCCAGGGAAAATTTCCCGACTTCGCCTAAGTTGAGCGACACTACACCAACCATCCGACCTTTCAGATCGAACATCGGCCCACCACCCAAGCCAGGGTTCATCGCGCTGCAGATCAGCGCACGATCAAGGCAATACTCCCAGTACGCGTCGAATGGACCGATGGTCGTGAGGCCGCCACCATTGAGGCGTCGACCATTCCCCTCACCTGAACTGGCAATGAGGAAGACCTCATCGCCCGGTTTTAAATCGGCAGAGGAATACAGCGGGACCGTCGGAAAACGACCATCGGGGATTTTGAGCACGGCAATCCCACTGGCGAAGTCTTGAGCCGCAATTTCTGCCTCGTACTGGCTGTCATCGAGGAGCGTCACCTGTATCGTAGAGGCGCCAATGACAACGTAGTTGACCGTGAGGATGTACCCAGCTGGATCGATGATGGCACCGGATCCCATGCGTTCAGTTCCCAGAATCGGCGCGGAGTGATGGTGCTCCGGCACCTGCACCTGGATAGCGACGGTCGAGGGAGTCACCTGTTCGATGAGCTTAACCGAAGCGTTCACTGTTCCCCCTCAGAAACAAAGATTTTCCAAACCTAATGGCTTGTCCGCATGAAAGCAACCCCTCACCGGGATTCCCACTCTTTTTCCTGGTTCCGCGCCCTTTCCCTTGGCAGGCCCACCCGAATCCGCTAGTCTCTCCCGCAACAGGAGGGAGTGATGTTCACTAGTGTTGAGGGTTTGCGGTTCCATTACGCTCAAGATGGTCAGGGAACAGATCTGATTCTGATTCATGGGCTTGGCGGCAGCTTGCACGACTGGGAGGCCTATACCCCCGCCCTCGCCAAATACCATCGCGTCTTCCGGTG
>CAZAYE010000745.1:0-2503 GCA_964489255.1 uncultured Enterobacteriaceae bacterium | reverse complement strand
CCTTGAGAACGACACGCGCACAGGAATCTGCCGAGCATATTTTTCTCCGCACTAAGGCACTGATTAGGAAAGCGCAGGAGCCGGTGCTGGCCGGGGCGGCAGACCGCCGCCAGAAGCCGCTGTTTGGCCAAGGCGCAGAGGTTCTCTCAGGGGGAGTAAGGGTTGCTGTCCGCCGAGTACAAAACGACGGCACCGTAGAGTTGCAGGGCGGTTTGGCCCTCGGCTTGAGGGAGAAGTGCGAACTCAAGAAAGCTGACACGCTGACCGAGAGTCTGGCTGTGCGGCTCCGAGTAGAGAAAGTCCATGGTTGGAGCGGGGCAGTAGCTCGGGTAATTGCTGGAGATCCCACAACGGTCCGACCAGGTGACCTCTTTATCATGGACCTCTGGGCAGCTCCGAACCGGCCATTCTTACGTGTCTGGATCCCTCCAGCCACAATACCCTTCGGCGATCTACTGCGAGTGACGGAGGAAATAGGCGCGCTGCGCACGTCAGAGCGGATTCAGTGGATCGATGATCCCACCGCGGACACGCCAACCCATCGGTTAGAATGGGATGGAACGGCTTGGACGCTCACTGAACCAGAGAAGCAGGGAAGCAACCTCGGCAAGACTTTTACGGCCAAGCAGGTTCTCGAAGTGTTGGGTATGGGACCAAAAGACAAAGCAAAGCTCTTCGTGCGCTTCCCTCCACCAGCTGAACTCCAAATCGCTTTCGGATTAAAGGATGAGAAAGGGCAGGGCGTCTTTGCGGTCGCCACGTCACCCCAAGAGGCAGACTACGAGTTGGTTGGGCGAATGCAAGGCAAGACTTTTGCGTACGCTTGGGTGCGACCCAACCTGCTCCAGCAGGAAGCGGAGCAGAAACCGTTGCCGGTGAGAACAGATTGGCTACCGATGGCCAACGGGCAAGAGTCGTTCAGCACAGCAGCGCGCCAACTGAAAGATTTCGTCCTGCGGATTAGCCGGATCAATGCCTGGTTGAGCCTAGAAGCTCCTCCGGACGAAGGAGACTTCCCCTATTCCCTGGTGTTGAAGAATATCAAGACTGGCGCGCTGGTGACGACAGGAACTGTCGTTGAGGACGATCAGTTTCAGCTCATGCTGCAGGCGACTGAGGAGATGCTCACACGAGGAGTTTCGCAGCGCTACGTGTACGTGTTTTCCATCGACAGTCACGGGAACAGCACGCTGTTGTTTCCAGACCCGAACCGCGGCAATGTGGAAAATCGCTTGCCCTATAAGGATGAGGCCGGACGAATACAAAAATCCACCGAGATTCCTCTCAGCACGAAAATGCGTATTAGTATCGCCCCACCCTTTGGTATCGACACCTACATGCTGCTCACGAGTCAGGATCCAATTCCCGATCCTCTGGTACTCCAGCAGACAGGGGTCAGAACGCGAGGGATAGAGCCTGAAAACCCTCTCGCTCGGCTGCTGTATGGAGTTGGATCGGAAACGAGAGGGGCACGGCTGGCAACCCCGGTGAACTGGTCAATTGCCTCGTTCCCGCTCAGAAGCATGCCAAAACAGTCGCAATAAGGAGAGCGGACTATGAAAAGAAGCGGGAACACCTCTCACCCACGCTCCCCACCTCAATTAACAATTTGTTCTAACTGCCAAATTCTTTCACCACCGGACCTCAACCCATAGTAAGGAGAACGTAATGCTGAAACCTTGTCTATTCGTAATCTATGGTCTTATGGCGGTGCTCACCCTGGCCCTCGCCACACCCTCGTGGGCTCAAACCCAAGCTGGCGAACAAGGAAAAGACACTGAAGAAAAGAGCGACGCACAGAAAAGTCGCGGAACCGGACAGGACGAAAACATCAAGAACCGCTCGGTGAAGAACGATCCCGCCAACGCCCCACAAGCTCCTCCAGAAAAGGGAGGAGAGAAGACCCGCGGAGCGCTGTGCTACTTCAGCGTCGATAACCGAACCCCTTGGAAGATCCAAGTCTTTGTTGATGGCGATTATGTCGGTTTGGTCCCCTCCTGGGGGAATGCCAATGGCACGTACTCCCCCGGCACTCATGTAGTGTACGGGCTTGCTGAGTTCAGCAACGGTCCGGATATCACTTGGGGTCCAAACTCTATCTCGTGCTCCGGGAAGCACACGTGGAGGCTCACAGACACAGCCAACGGATACTATTAGAACCAATGGAGGGGCACGGCACACCTCCCCTTCCAGGAAGGGCAGCCCCATGGGGCTGTCCCCACAACTCTTACAGCGGTTCTCACGCAGAGGTGTCCCTCTGTGGCTTGGTGGCGCGGCCCTCTTGGCCGCGTTGCTGACCATGCAGGCAAGATGCCTGCACCACCAGAACTGAAGCAATTGAGAACCGCTCTAAGCTCGCATCATGTAAGCCACCCTATCTGCCAGTGAGGCCTGAGAGAACCGTAGTCACTTTCTCACTCATCCCCAACCCCTTTTAATCTTGCCCTGTCGGCCAATAATCGTTCGCCCCCAAGCCTTCGAGCGCCAGCCCGTAGCCCAGATT
>CAZAYE010000744.1:454-2505 GCA_964489255.1 uncultured Enterobacteriaceae bacterium | reverse complement strand
TGTCATCCCTGAATTTCCTGAGTTACCCTACCGTGAGATTATCGTTGCGCCCTACCGCTTTTTCTACCGCCGTGAAGGTGAGCTTGTCTGGGTGGTCGGTGTTTGGCATGGGGCCCAACTGCCTGACCAGCCACCGGAGTGAGGCTGTGCCTCATTGCGTCGGGTTCGTCTGTCTCGTCTAGCTCGTCGATCTCGTCGATTTGGTCATTTCGTCTATTTGGTCGGTTTGGTCTAGCTGGTCATTTGGTCTATCTGGTCGGTTTAGTCTATTTGGTCGATTTGGTCATTTCGTCTATTTCGTCTCGCTCATCTCTGTGGTCTATTTGGTCTATCTGGTCTATTTGGTCGAGTTGGTCCCTCTCGTTTGTTCCAGGAAGTCAGCAAAGGCCAGCAACTCTACACGCGCCCGGGCAAACACCATCGGTGCTTCCTCTGCCAACTGCTGTACCTTGGCCGGATCAAACTTGAACGTGTAAACGTGACGCACGATGTGGCGAAAACCTCGATATGGCTCTAAAGCATCCCGTGTTTCTTCAGAAATCACAGCCG
The DNA here is from genome assembly GCA_964489255.1 of uncultured Enterobacteriaceae bacterium. Classification (GTDB taxonomy): domain Bacteria; phylum Desulfobacterota; class Binatia; order Bin18; family Bin18; genus CAZAYE01. The sequence continues at coordinate 1,956 of CAZAYE010000744.1, read as the reverse complement.
GACGTACATCGGAAATCTCGGCGGCCATTTGCTCCAATAGCACCTGGTGCCAGTTCGCTCCTTGGGGCCTAGTGCCATCAACCACGCTGGCAATCAGTGCAAAAAGTCGCTCCAGTCCTGCATAAAAGCCATGGAGATTTAGTGCTGCGCTGTCCAGGTAAAGGTCATCCCCTGATCGCTGCGCCCGGCGCCATCCCTCCTGGGCACGCTCGACCAATCGATCTCAGTCGGCAAATTCCTCTCGGATTCGCTCCACCAGCCTCACCAACCGCTCGTTCATAACTCAATCCCCTCGCGTTCGATAAGCCGACGTACAGCTGGCCGACAACCCTCCGGATCCACCAAGTCTACCTCAAAGTCCGAACTCACACCTGTGACAGCAGCCACTGCACGGTAGAATTGATGAGCCGGGATGCCCCAGGCGGCCACATCTATATCCGACCAAGGGCTAAACCAGGCCTGGTGGGCCAGGGAGCCAAAGGCCACTACCCGGGTGGCGCCAAACCGCTCACGCAGAAGACACGCTGCCACACGTGCCACCTCCCACGCTCGTTCCCATCGCTCTAGCACCTGCCGCTCATCCCGCTCCCTAACCGGTCGGTATGCCTGTAACTCTGCTGCAGTTAAGTCTAACGCCGTCCTGGCCATCTTCCCTCCTGTTCCTCTAGAATAGCACCGGTCAGGTAGATGTTCTCCCACCTGACCAGCTCAGAACGGAAGCTTATAGGATTGAGTGGAGATCTTCGTCCCTCGGGACCTGGAAAACCTGTGGCATCCTTTCCTGCTCCTGCGTCGATCTGGTTGTTTGGTCTATTTGGTCTGTCTGGTCTGTCTGGTCTATCTCGTCTATCTGGTCTGTTGCGTCTATCTGGTCGGTTTGGTCTGTCTGGTCGGTCTGGTCTATTTGGTCTGTCTGGTCGGTCCGGTCGGTTGCGTTTATTACGTCTATCGCGTTAATGTCGCTGGATCACTCTTCACTGAGCAAACGGCCCAGCACTCCCAGAATCTCGCCCAATTCTTTTTCCAGACCTGTAATCCTTTGTCGTAATCGCTCCTGTTCCTCCTGTGCCATAGTCAGATCTCGATGAAGCCTTACCCTCTCGCTGCGAGCACGGCGTAGGGCCACCAGCGGTGGTCGGTTCAGCCGCAAACGGGCAGTATGGAACGCGCCAGTCTCTGTTAACGCAACTAACTGGCCGTTCTCCTCCTCACGAACGTGCACTACCAAATCGTCCCGCTGTGGATGCAAAAGGCGATAGGGCGTTGTAAAAGGGTTTTCTTGCGGCCAGAAATCTCCCTTCAGGCGATTACAGGTAGGACAACAATACATCAGGTTGTCCAAATCATCGCTGCCCCCGGCAGACCGCGGGTGGAAATGGTCTGCCGCCAATTCAGCGCCAGCCTCTTCTTCATGGACCCCACAATAGCCGCAGCGATAATCGTAGGCACGACGGACGGCTTCACGCCGTTGCTGCTCCACCATCACGTGCTCTCAGGAAGAA
>CAZAYE010000744.1:0-444 GCA_964489255.1 uncultured Enterobacteriaceae bacterium | reverse complement strand
CAGACAAGGGGTGCCCCGTGATGCGCTCATATTCGGCTTTCAACACTTCGTGTTCGCCGAGCAATTCGACCAGGTGGGCTCTGGCCCGAGCTAGCAGGTTCTCTTGTCGCTGCAATAGTACAGTCAGCACCGCATTCTGAGGCCGCACTTGCCCCAGGACTTTCCGCAGGGGCAACTGATCGGTCTGCAGACGCTCAAGTGCGGGGCGTAAGCGCTCCCACTCTTCTTGCTCTAGTTCACGAAGTAAACTATCTAGGACCAACCTCTCTTCGGTAGTCAGAGTTCCTTCGAGCTCACACTGGCGCAAGTGGTTCAGCTGTTGTTGTTTGGTATCATCCCACATGGGTATCCTCACCAATGCTCCTTTTTACTCTGGCAGCGTCTTTCACTCCGCTGCCGCCAAGCGGCGAATGCCCGGATTTCAACGGGACGGTGTTCACCTGG
>CAZAYE010000743.1:1674-2507 GCA_964489255.1 uncultured Enterobacteriaceae bacterium | reverse complement strand
CGCCTCGACCGTAACAATAGTTGGGTTACACCCCAACGAATCCTCACCCCCCTCCCGTTTGAGATAGCACCCGTAGCGGCGGAGGTGTTGAAGAAGCGTGTACCGTTTCACTCGACAACCACGGTCTCTCGTTCTGCATCAGGCGGCACTCCACGCAGGGCATCTTCGCGTCGGTCTTCCAAGATCAGTGCGATGGCTTCCGCTAAGCTTGCCCGTGCTTCTTCTTTTGTCTTTCCTTGCCCGTTTGCGCCAGGGATCTCTAGGCAGTAGGCGACGTACCACTCGCCGTCGCGTTCGATGATTGCAGTGAACTCGTTGTGCATTGAACACCTCTTTTGGAGATTTTCTCCATCCTTTTTGCCGAATTTCAGTCGTTGGGCTGGCCCCTGAAAGCTCCTTCTACTTCAGGCGCTGAGGAACTTCTGCAGCGGCTCAATGGCCTCCTCCGTCCGTCCAGTTAAGTAATACGCCTGCCCTAAGGGCATGAAGTATCGAATAGGAGACCGGGGAGTGAGGCGCAACGCCTGCTCCATCACCCTGAGCGCCTCTTCTGGCCGCCTCACAAAGTTCAAACCCTCCGCGACAGAATCGTTCTTCATCGATATTCATGAGGCGACCGTAGCCGGCAACATCCGCACTGAGAATGGCGACGAGCTTACGCTCAACGCTCGCCGGAGTCGCAGATGGAGGGTGGGAGTGATTGCTCATTGGCCGCGATTATCGTGCTTTCTCTTCTCATTTGTCAACTTGCAGAAATCCCAGGAGATTTTGTCTGGATAATGGAGAATTGTCATCACACAGACAGTGGACGATTGACAGGGAGGCAACGCCAG
>CAZAYE010000743.1:0-1664 GCA_964489255.1 uncultured Enterobacteriaceae bacterium | reverse complement strand
GCGGCGCACGATGAGCACCGTCGGCGGCTTTCAGAGGTCAGCTCGTTCAGGGGCAAGACGAGCTATTGTGGTAGGCGGGCCAATGATGCCCAAGCCATCAGACGCAAAGACCTGCCAGTCGTCTGGGTCGTATGTATAGACGGATACAATGCCTGCTATCAAAGCTGTGGCTGCGTGGCGCGCATCATGTACTCGTCGCGCTGTGAGTCGATGTTTAGCCGCAAGCTCTAAAGTCTTGAGGGCGACCTCCAAGTTCTCGCTTAAAACTACAATGGCTGATGGGGGGTCTACCAAGAGCCTTACCGCTCGCGCTGCTTCCACCGGATCGTGTCGAGGCTCTGCCTTCTCCCACGTTAATGCTCCGTAGACTTCACTTAAGATCCCGGCCGTCGTACAGGACGCGAACTCTCCCCGTCGTGCCGCCTCGACCAGGGGACGAGCTTCTGTATGGCGGGGATCTCCTTTGAGGAGTGCACCGATGAATACTCCTGCATCGATCAATACTCGCCGAAGGAGCTGGAGGCTCTCAGCTTCGGGCATACACAGCGTCTTTCCAACCCTCAGGAACGGAGCCTTCTAGTTCTGGAAGTGGCGGTAAGTACGGTTTCGGTTCAATGAGGACCTCTTTGCCGTCAGGAAGCAGAACAGTGATGGCTACATGCTGATCCGCGACACCCTGAAGGATTTTCTCGATTGACTCTTCCTGGAGTTCCGCCAGTGTTAAGGTCTGAGTTGTCATGGTGGTTACCTTCTCATCTACTCTTATTTTCTCCCTCATGAACCTTTCCGGCAAGCCCGAGTCAGATGCCTTGTATTTGACAACTTTATTGTACCCAGAGTAAGAAAGGGGCAAGGAAAGTACTCTGGAAGATGGCCGAAGTGCCTCATGGGGAAGCGCGTAAGTTAGCCGCCATCATGTTCACCGACATGGTGGGCTTTAGCCGTCAGATGGGCGCTAACGAAGCCCGCATGCTGCGGCTGCTGGAAGTGCATAATCAACTCATCCAGCACGCCGTCACCGAACATCGGGGCACGGTCATCAAAACCATCGGCGATGCCTTCCTGCTAGACTTTCCCTCGGTGGTCCACGCCGTGCAGTGCGCTCAGCGCATTCAAGAGCACTTGCGCGCTCATAATGTGGACAAGGACAGCGCCGAGCAGATTCACATCCGCATCGGCGTTCATCTGGGCGACATCGTGCAAAAGGATGGCGATGTGTTTGGCGATGGGGTCAATATCGCCTCGCGGCTGCAGGAGTTAGCCACGCCGGACACGATTTGCATCTCGGACATGGTCTACCGGGACGTGGCCAAGAAAGTAGAGTTGGGCACGGTGGTGTCGCTAGGCCGGCCGAAGCTGAAGAACATCGCCGAACGGTTTCAGGTCTATGCGCTGCTGGCCGAACCGCCGAAAGGGTTGTGGCAAGCCTTCCGGATACAACGCCTAAAGCTCTCCCGGCGGGTGGGCCTGGGCGTATTCGTGCTCGTGTTCGTGAGCGTGCTGCTGCTCGGAGGGATCATCACCCTGCTGTCTCCCTCTTTGCTGCTACTCAGCACTCAGCACTCATCGCTCAGCACTGAGGAGGCGCAGCCTCCGTTGCCGCTGCCCGACAAGCCTTCCATTGCCGTGCTGCCCTTTGTCAACATGAGTGGTGACCCCGGGCA
>CAZAYE010000742.1:0-2512 GCA_964489255.1 uncultured Enterobacteriaceae bacterium | reverse complement strand
GATCGCGGCTTAGAAGACGCCCTGCCCTATCTCTTCTTCCTCTTGGGGATTGCCGAACCAACATCGCCGTTACAGCAGATGGACCCCCAGATTCGCCGCACGCGGAGCTTGGAAGCCATCAAACGCGTACTGGTGCGGGAGAGCCTCAACCAACCGCTGATCGTCATTTTTGAAGACCTGCATTGGCTGGACGCTGAGACGCAAGCATTCCTGCAGTTGCTCAGCGAGAGCATTCCCACGGCGCGGCTATTGCTGCTGGTGAATTACCGGCCGGAATATCAACCGCCCTGGAGCGGCAAGACCTTCTTCTCGCAACTGCGGCTCGATCCGTTGGGGAGAGAGCAAGCGGAGGAGATGCTCACCATTCTCTTGGCAGAGAACGAATCTCCGCTCCCTTCCAGGGAGACGCCTGTCCTGAGCCAGGTCGAAGGAGACAAGGTGAGCGTGTCCAATGCGTCGCTCGGACCCTTGAAAAAGTTCATCCTGGATAAAACCGAGGGCAACCCGTTCTTCATGGAGGAGATCGTGCAGACCTTGCGCGAGCAAGGCGTGTTGACCGTCGGGGCATCCGGCCGAGCGTCACTCCCGACGGATCTGCGCCTTCCCGCGACGGTCCAAGGCGTCCTGGCGGCCCGCATCGATCGCCTGCCGCCTGCCGAGAAAGCCCTACTGCAAACCCTGGCCGTGATCGGCAAAGAGTTTTCGCTCAGCCTTCTTATCCACGTCGCCGACCAACCCGAGGAAAACCTCCTGCGCCAGCTTGCCCGCCTGCAGACCAGTGAATTCATCTACGAGCGCCCCGCCTTTCCCGACGTCGAATACACCTTCAAGCATGCGCTCACCCAAGAAGTCGCGTACAACTCCTTGCTCATCGAACGCCGCAAGGTCGTGCATGAACGCGCCGCCCAGGCACTTGAAGAAGTCTATCGCGCCAAGCTCGATGATCGTTACAGCGAGTTAGCCCATCACTACAGTCGCAGCGGCAACACTCAAAAGGCGGTGGAATACCTCGGCTTGGCCGGGCAACAGGCCGTGCAGCGATCAGCCAATGCAGAGGCCATCACCCAGCTGACCACGGCCCTGGAGCTACTCAAGACCTTGCCGGACACCCCCGAGCGCGCCCAACACGAACTCACGCTGCAAGTCGCTCTGGGTGCGCCGCTGCGGACCATGAAAGGCTATGGGGCTGCGGAAGTGGAACACGTCTACACCCGGGCGCGGGAACTGTGCCAACAACTTGGGGACACCCCGCAACTGTTCCCGGTGCTGTGGGGGCTCTGGTATATGTATTTCGTCCGGGCGGAATACCAGATGGCGCAGGAGTTGGGAACTCAGTGCCTGGCCCTGGCCCAGAGGATACAAGATCCCGTTCTTCTGGTGGAGGCGCACTTCGTCCTGGGAACAATCTTATTCGCACGGGGAGAGTTTGCCCCAGCCCGAGAGCAGTTTGAGCACGGCATGGCCCTGCACGACCCCCAGCAGCAGAACTCCCATATTTTTCTCTATGGGCAAGACCCTGGGGTCACCTCTTCCGGTATTGCGGCCTGGATCTTGTGGTATCTTGGCTACCCGGAGCAGGCCCGCCAGAGAATGCAGGCAGCAGTCAGCTTGGCCCGGGAGTTGGCTCACCCGTATAGCTTAGTCTACGCTTTTGGTTGTTCGGCCTGGCTCTCTCTGTCTCGCCGGGAAGAGCAGGCGGGCCAAGAGTGGGCAGAATCAGCTATTAGCCTCTGTACTGAGCAGGGGTTTACCTTCTACTTAGCGTGGGCAATCACTGTCAGGGGCTGGGCGCTGGCTGAGCAGGGGCAAGGGGAGGAAGCAATTGCCCAGATTCGTCAGGGGTTAGCTACTTTGCAAGCCGGGGAGGCAAAGACGTTCTGGTCGCATTATCTTGCCCACCTGGCCGAGGCCCATGGGAAAGCCGGGCAGACCGAGGAAGGACTCAGCGCGCTGACCGAGGCACTGGAGTTTGTTCACCAGACCGGCGAACGTAGCTACGAGGCCGAGCTGTACCGGCTCAAAGGCGAGCTGACGCTCGCCCCGTCTAGAGTCCAGCGTCTAGTGTCTAGCGTCACCAACCCCCAAGCCCTAATCCCCAATTCCCAAGCGGAAGCCGAAGCGTGTTTTCTCAAGGCCATCGAGGTTGCTCAGCGACAGCAGGCGAAGTCACTGGAGCTGCGCGCCGCGACAAGCCTCGCACGCTTGTGGCAACAGCAAGGGAAGCACCACGAAGCACGCGACACGTTATCTGAGATCTACCACTGGTTCACCGAAGGGTTTGACACTAAAGATTTGCAAGAGGCGAAATCGTTATTGCAGGAGTTGACCTGACACACAAAGTGCGGAGGTAAGACGAAGAGGAACCAACAACCATCACCTAAAAGGAGATAGGGTCCGACTCTTTTTCTACTCCTATCGGAAAGATCTCTGGAAACCATAAACACCGCAAAGGAGGATGGCCATGATTAACAGTAAGGGAATTTTCCACACGCACCTCGTAGTCAAAGATCTG
>CAZAYE010000741.1:0-2516 GCA_964489255.1 uncultured Enterobacteriaceae bacterium | reverse complement strand
CCCCAGAATCGCGCCGACCAACTTGGGATCAGGTTGCGCGTATACGAGAATCTCACCTTTGCCACGCGCGGGCAGCAAAGCGATCGCCAGCTCATAATTCACGGGCACGAGCGCATGATGAGCGAGCCTGAAGGCCAGAAGAATCACCGCTATAATATCCTCCTGCCCGCGCATCAGAACGTGGGAGTAGGTGTGGCCAAAAGCAAGGGAACAATCTATATGGTGCACGAGTTCTGCGACTAGGTGCTGTATGTATTTAATCGCTCCCTCGGCAGCTATGCTGCCTCGTCCGCTCTTAATACGCTCGGCTTCAGATGCGTGGGCCCGCATCTTCCGCCTCGCTACCTGAGCGTGAAATTCAAGAGTCGCTTTTGGCCATGGCTACACCAGCGCTCCGCTACACGTTCCTGAGCTGGAATCTTACTCCTCGGGCTTCAGGTGTGGGATTATGGAAGCGCTCCGGCGACTTCAGGCTACTGTATAACCGGGCAGCTTCTCCACGACCCGGCGGAACTCCTGCCAAAGCCTCAAAGCGATCTCTCCCGGGTGACCGCTTCCTACGGGGCGATCATCCACTGTCACTACTGGCAGTATCTCGATAGTTGTGCCGGTCAGGAATATCTCAGTGACTGAGAACAGCTCCTCCTTTCTGAGGCGGTGTTCCTTGTAGGCAATCTGGCAGAGCTTGCACAGATCAATGACGAGCTTCTTGGTGATGCCAGGCAGAACCTTAGGTCCGAAGGGCGCCACGAGCACCGTGGCATCTTCTACGGCAAAGATACTTGTGCGGGTGCCTTCGGTCACGTATCCCTGCGCATCGACAAGGATAGCCTCGAAGCAATCGCGCTGCCTGGCCTCCTGGGCTGCCAGGACGTTTGCTACCAGGCTGGTCACCTTGAGGTCGTTGCGCGCCCAGCGAATGTCAGGGTGGGTAATGCAGGGCACACCCTCCTGCCTTCTTGCCTGGCTCCGATCTACAAATGGCTCCACGTAGATAAGCACATTTGGGGCGGTCTCATCGGGAAAGTGATGGGCCCTGGGAGCCTCGCCTCTGGTCACCTGCATGTAGATGAGCGCTTCTGCCAAGCCACTGTTGTCCAGGGTCTTTGTGGCGCGCTTTTTCAACTCTAAGATATCCGCTCCGGAAATACTCAGGCCAGCAAGCCCGGATGCCAGCCGCTCCAGGTGCTCATCGAGCAGCCAGGGTTTGCCATTGTAGACTCGAATGACCTCATAAACAGCATCGCCAAAGACAAAGGCTCGATCGGTGACCGAAACCCTGACCTCATCAAGAGGCATCTCCTTGCCGTTCCAGTTGGCTAAAGTCAAGCTCATCGGCTCTCTTTTTCTCTTGTCGGGTGCCGGCAGTGCTGCCTCAGGACGGGCAGGCAGCCTATGGTAGCATTACACGACTTTTCCACAAAGCATCTGTAAGCTGGGAGGCGGTTTGAGGGTATTAGTAACTGCTCATTGAGCCATGACCCAGCCTGCCGGCACAACACCAGACACCAGGTCCAGCGTGAGAGCCAAATTCTCTCAAGAGTTTGTGAGCGCCCAGCGGGAGCTTGCCGAGGTCTCCCTGGTCAAAACTGCCGCCTCCACCTCAGCCGAAGAGCTTCTGGGCGTGCTCGAGCTGACCGCAGAGACCACCCACGGGCCAGAAAAGGACTATTGAGACTTCGAGTCCGGGATCGTGATCGGGATAAGGTGACGGATCGCTCCGCCACCTCCCCCACAGATCCGGACGTGCCCGTTTCGGGCATCCGGCTCCTCAAATCATGGGTTTGCTGCGCTGCGAACGGCTGAGTGCATCACCCTGGGAGGGGGAAGCGGAAATCACTCCAGGTTGATGTATCATCGGTTTGAGGGAAGGTGGCAAGAGAACACTCAGGATTAGTTGTTTTCTAATAATTAGTGATGAATTATAGTGATCAAGCGTTACGCGTTCTGAGCCAAGCGCAGGAGCAAGCCTCGAGCTTCAAACACCATTTCGGTAGTGAGCATATTCTTTTGTGCTTGTTGAGTCAGGATACCAATATCGCTATGGAAGTTCTTTTCGATCATGGCCTCTCGCTAGAAAAAGTTCAACAGTCCGTTTCAGCTATTCCGAAGACAGACGATGAAGAACTGTCAATGGCTGCAAGTTGTAAACAGCTCTTGATCAAAGCTAAAGACCTCGCCCGATCAACTTCTTCCACTGAAATTGATACAGAACACCTTTTACTTGCACTGCTGGAAATCGAGGGTGGTGGCAAAAAACTTCTTGAGGATGCAGGTATAAAATCAGACGTCGTACGATCAGCTCTGCTCAAAAGGACGCAGAAAGAGAAGAGCCCAAATGCCACTGGCGGGAAGACAGTTAATGTTTCGCAATCCGGAGACCCTATCTCGAGACGAAACTTCCTGCTAGGTGGCGCAGTCATCCTTTTAATCGCAGTCATTGCTACGTTCTTACGTCTTCCCTGACCTATTCACCGATGTAGTAAAGGGTTGGGAGTCGGGATTTCATGAGGGTT
>CAZAYE010000740.1:0-2518 GCA_964489255.1 uncultured Enterobacteriaceae bacterium | reverse complement strand
CGCCGATAGCCCATCAAAATTCCCAGAGGAGTGTCATACCCCCTTGAACGTGGGACGAATTCTTAATACGTTCGGCGAGCCAGCCTATGGCAACTGCGTCGCCGTGTAACCTTTGACGGAACACGTGTCAATGTACCCCCTCAAGCTGACCCCGTCGATACTTTAAAATTTCGGATAAGATAATTGCTGAGCGCTTCCAATAAGCGTTTGTGACGTTCCGGTGCAATCGAACCGATTGACCCTGCAATGTTCTTACGGGGTAAAACCGCCAGAAAACTCAGCCGGATCACAGAGGTAGAGGCTAATCCACTTGCTGCGAAGTCAGCATCTTCAGGTGAGATGATTTCATCAAACCCTTGCACATACTGGTGGAGCTGTGTGCTGACGCCACAGACAAGCATGTCGCCATACGATGGCATTTCGCGCAGGATAATCGCTGGGCGGTTCTTCACCTTTCCGTTGGCTTGTGGAACCGGCGTAAGAACCACGTCACCTTCTTTCATAATCAGGATTTGGCTCTTTGATGACGTCTAAGGAATACTCAGGCTCATTTTCGCCGTATGCGTTTTCTAATGCTCGCTGTGATACACGTATCCAATCTTCATGTTCGTCATGATGGAGCTGTTTTGGTAAGATGATGACAAGAAGTTTGGCATCTGGTTCCAATATGCATGGCTCGTCCAAGCGGATTTGCTCCCCATCAAAATGCGCATGTACAGTTCTAGGGCTCATGATATTCTCCTGATAAATTGATCCTGATGCCTAACAAAAAAGCTCAGCCGCGCCGTCCCCGGCGTCGGCTGCAGTGCTGGGTTGAACTAAGCCGCTTCGCGGCAGTTTTTTCCTCTCAAGCCTCGGCTCCGGTGCTGTTAAGGTTCTCTCCTGTTCAGTTCAGGCTCTACTTCCTGTAGAACCATTCACTTCTACACACAGCGTTCATGTTCAAACACAGGAGGTATAGCCATGACCAAACTCAGAACACGGATGATCGAGGATCTGCAACTCCGCGGCTTGTCCGAGCGCACCCAAGAGATGTCTGTCAGGGCCGTTCGGCAGCTTGCCGAGTACTATCATAAGTCCCCCGCCTCCATCACTGAGGAAGCATGACGTCAGTACTTCCTCTCCCTCAAGAATGTCAAGCACTCTTCCCGTAGCGCGAGCACCATTGCTCTTTGTGGCATCACGTTCTTTTACGAGCACACCCTGAAGCGGGAGTGGACCACACTGACCTTCGTCAGACCCCCACGGGAAAAGAAACTCCCAGCTATCCTCAGTGTCGAAGAGGTGCGAACCATTCTGGCCAACCTGACGTGGCCCCGCTCTCGCGTTTGCCTGACGACTCTTGACTCTTGTGGTCTGCGCCTTCAAGAGGGTACTCACCTGCAGATCCCCGATAGTGACCGTGCACGGATGTTCATCCACGTGCGCTACGGCAAAGGCGCCAAAGACCGCTATGTGCCGCTGCCCCAGCGCACCCTCGAGCTGCTCCGCCAGTATTGGAAAACCCACCGCAATCCCGTGTGGATCTTTCCTGCTCCGGGTCGGGGGGGTATCAGCATGGCCACCGCCACAGACCCCATACCCAGAAACAGTGTGCAGGATGCTTTTCGGACGGCCCTCAACGCCAGTGGCATCATGAAGCGGGCTTCGGTTCATACGCTTCGGCACCGCGATGCCACCCATCTCCTCGAGGCCGGCGTGAACCTGCGCCTCATCCAGGAGTATTTGGGACACGATTCGCCGACCACCACCTCCCTCTATACCCATCTGACCCTCAACGCCGAAGCGATGGCGCGAGATACCCTGACTGAACTCATGGGAGCGCTCTCAGCTCCTCAGGAGGTCTTCCATGATCGAGCTCGCGGAAATCTTCCGGCGCTATGGCCCTCAGTATCGAGTCACCTTCGGAGACCGTCTGCCCAAACGCCACCTGGAGGCCATGGAGGCCATCGAACAATGCCGGACCGAGGCTCTGGGTGGACATGTCTACCCGTGCACCGATTGCGGAGAACTGGAGTCCCGTGACCATTCCTGCAAGAACTGTAGCTGCCCCACATGCCAGAATGACGACGCCACACGCTGGCTGGAAAAACAACGTGAGCTGCTCCTACCAGTCCCGTCTTGTCTGGTCACCTCCACGCTGCCCGACGAACTCCGCGACGTCGCCCGCGCTCATCAGGAGATCCTGGACCGCCTCCTGTTTCACACGTCCTCGGCTGCCTTGAAAGAACTCGCCAGAGATCCAAAATACCTCGGAGGAGAGGTCGGCATAGTCGGAGTCCTTCAGACCTGGACTCGAGACATGACCTCTCATCCTCACGTCCATGACCTCGTCCCGGCCGGCGCCCTGTCACCCAACGGCCGAACATGGCGCTCGTCCCGTGACAGGGACTGGCTGGTGCCCGTCAAGGCTCTCTCCAAACTCTTCCGGCGAACGTTCAAAGAAGCCCCGACCCAAGCTGGGCTGATCGACCAGGTCTCCCCGCAGGTCTGGGGAAAGCCATGGGTCGTGCACTGT
>CAZAYE010000739.1:0-2523 GCA_964489255.1 uncultured Enterobacteriaceae bacterium | reverse complement strand
GGCGATGGAGTGCGCCGAAAAGGACCTCTTACCTGAGGCGCACTCCATCGCCCAGGCGATCGTACCGCCAGTGCTGATGGTATCGAGACCATAGAAGTCGCACAGCTGGGCGGCTTGCAGAACAACCTCAGGGTTTTCAATGCCGCACAGCGGACCCAGAGCAAAAAGGGTTTCATACTCCAGGCGTTGGTCTTCTCCATTGAGCGCCTTGAACAGACGTTCACAGCGAATAGTGCAGGAGGCACAACCGTGCACTCGGCTGAAGTTGTGCTCCAGGAGGCTTTCTCCACTCAGAGCTTCAGCGTGGTCGAAGGTTGATTGCTGAAAATTTCGTGTCGGTAAAGTGCCGAGACGGTTGAACACGGCCAGGTTTGCCACCGTGCCGATTTCGCGGTACTTAGCGGTCAGCGTGCTCAGGCTTTTCTGGCGCAGCGAGTCCGCAATCGCTTCAAGCCCTTGCGGATCAGCAACGCGCGCCCGGCAGTGGCCTCGCAACGCGATTGCTTTCAGGTTTTTGGCGCCCATGACAGCTCCGACTCCGCCTCGGCCGGCGTGACGACCTTCGTTGCTGAGGGTAGCGAAACGGACGCGGTTTTCTCCAGCTTGGCCGATGGCGGCGACGCGCACCTCCGGGTCACCTAACTCTTCACGTAGTCTCGCTTCGGTCTCGCTTGCACTCTTTCCCCAAAGATGGGAGGCCTCTCTCACCACGACCGAGTTCTCAGTAATAGAGAGATACACTGGGGCCGTTGCTGCGCCAGTGACGACTATGGCATCGAACCCGGCGCGCTTCAGCTCCAGTGCGAAAAAACTGGAGGAGAGCGAGTCAGCGATGAAACCGGTGAGCGGCGAAGTCGTGACCACAGCGAACTTGGCAGTGGTGGTCAGGCCGGTGCCGACGAGAGGGGCGCTGGCGAAGATCAGTGGGTTGTCTGGTGCGAGCGGCTCAACTCCTGGCGGGGCAAAGTCGTAGAGGAGACTCGTTCCCAGGCCGATGCCTCCCAGGAACGCTTGCAGACGGGACTCTTCCAGGTCGCGTCTGGAACAAGATCCGCTGGTCAGGTCAACGTGTAGCAGACGACCATGGAATCCGTACATGACTCATTCCTTGGAGATCCAAAGGCAAAAAGACAGGAGGACCGTACGAATACATTTTTGCCCTCTGCCCTTTAAATTTTCTCTCTCTCTTACCCTCCAGCATCGCTCGACAAGATGAGCAGCATATCTCCAGAACGGATAGCGGTGTGTAGATCAGTAGTAAACTCAGTTCCATTCAGATTACAAGCATACCCAGCCATCAAGGCCCGACAGTCAGCCGTCAGCACGGGGCCGACGAGGTCCGGGACGGCTCTTGCCAATGCCACGAGTGCGTCGCTGAGACTTGCTCCAACCGGGAGAGTCAAGGAAACGTGATCGGTTTTCGCTTTGAGCCGGGCGACACCAAACAATTCGACAGTGCAAGTCAGACTTCTGCGGTCCCAAAGAGCCAACGCTGACTGATAGTCTTCCGGGCTGTTCATGTTGCGGAAGCTCAGACCCTCGGGATCGAAGCGGCGGATCTCTTCTGCGCTCACCTCTCGAGTGCGGACTTTCTGGTACAAAAAGACCGGGCGCAGTTCCCCACGTTCCAGTTGTGTCTGTAAAAGTGGCAGGACCCTGCGCCGATAAACCGCGAGCAGAGGCTGCAAGCGCTCCTGCCAAGAAGGCACGACAACCTCAAAGTCTGCGATTTGCGAGACCAAATAAGCAATGAGCGAAAGACTGAGAAAGGGCGCATCACATGATGTCACGAAACATATTTCGGTCTGCGCGGCTCGGAGGCCGTAGTAAATTCCACCTACCGGCCCTTGATAGGCTACTTGGTCACGGACGAGTGTCACTGGCAGGAGTGGCAGTTCCTGGCTGGGCGCAGCAACCACTACGATGTCTCCAAACAGCTGTCCGAGGGTGCGTACTGTATGAACAATCAACGGCTCACCATCGAAGGGAAGTAAGGCCTTGGGGGACCCCATGCGGGAGCTTTTACCGCCGACCAGAACGACGGCGGAGGCAGAGTCTGTACGTGTATAGTCTGCCATAATTAAGAAGAATGGGGGACGGGGAGAAACGGAGAAACGGAGAGAGAAGAGAACAATTGTCCGAGATTCCCCGATTCTCCGATTCTCCGGTTCTCCGGTTCTTTCTCATTTTTGCCTATTGGAAGCATATATGTTCCGGACAACGTCTCTGGGTGAGATGCAGCATGATCTCGTCGCGAAAGTATTTGAGCGCAGAGGTAATCGGTAAAGGTGCGGCTTGGCCGAGGCCGCAGATCGAGGTGAGCTGCATGGTCTCGGCCAGCTCATCGATCAGGTCAATTTCTTCGCGCTCTGCTTGACCACGGGTCGCGCGCTCGAGGATTTGCACGATTTTGTCGCTGCCCACCCGGCAGGGGACACACTTGCCGCACGATTCGTTGCGGAAAAACGTGACGACATTGAGCGCGGCATCGAGCATGCAGGTTCCTTCGGCTAGGGCTACAAC
>CAZAYE010000738.1:0-2526 GCA_964489255.1 uncultured Enterobacteriaceae bacterium | reverse complement strand
ATCCTCGACTTCTTGATGCTGTTCTTCACTAAGGTTCGGTAAAGTTGCGTGCGCCCAGATCTTGCCGAACCTATGATGAAACGCCTCGTCAGTCATGGTGAGCTGGCACAGACGACGGAGCAGCGGATCTGGTGATTTGACATGAAGCGTGGCAAACGCTCCCATCGCCAGCCCCTCTACCAGCATCTGCATCCCGATTAGTTTTTTATACACCACCTCACTCTTGACGAGCTCGTTCAGAAGAGTGCCGAGGGTATCTCCCACCGGCAGTGCCTGCCCAGCGAAGCGGGCTATAATGTATTTGCTGAATCCATGGACGTGTCGTGCTTCTTCACGGACTTGATTGGCGGCATACTCCTGAGCGCCGGGATCGCTGAATATGTCGCACAGGCTGGTCGAAAGAGACAACGCTCCCTGTTCACCGTGCAAAATGTTAGAGACCGACCAACGTGCGCTCTCGTTGGCCAGTTCGATGCGTTGTTGCTCGTTGAGTTGATCGGCCACTGCAGATTGCAATTCAGGCACCATCTCCAACGGCACGATCGGGGTGTCCGGAGGGAGCGGCTCAGTGTAGTTGATGTAGTCTGGATCTTCTGGATTCCAAAAATGCTCGTTGGTGCGAGCGATGATCTCTTCAAAGTGAGGGGAACGTTGAGCATAACGGCCTACATCGATCATGGCGGCAAAGTCATCGCGCGCGACAGTGTTGTAAGCTGGATCGAATCTGCGTGTTGCCATACGCCTCTCCTAGGGATGTCGAGTCGGATTGACCGCAAGCCCATGCAAGACGAAGTTTGTCATCGTCGCGGCCATTTCTTCTGCCGATGGTCCTTCCTGCTCGATCCACCACGACACGACCTGAGCAAACATACCGACCAGGGCATTCGCGACTATCTGGGACGGCAGCGGACGAAATACCTCGCGTCGGATGCCTTCGGTGACTCTGTCAGCGGCATCGGCGACAAACATCGCGTAGACCCGGCGCAGGAGTTCGTTGAAGGTGTTGCCGTGGCCGAAGACGATTTTCAGTAGCTCGCGGTTATCCCGGGCGAAGCGGAAAAAAGCGAGATTGGCAACCCGGATTTTCTCGACGAGGTCTTGAACTTGGGCCCTTGCCTGCTCAATTTCTTCTTTGAGAGAGTGCGCGGTCTCCTCAACCAACTCCAGAAACAGCGCATCCTTGGTGGGATAATAAAGGTAAAAGGTGCCAACTCCAATGTCAGCCGCTGCGGCAATGTCGGCAACCTTGGTGCTGTGGTAGCCCTTCTCCGCCAAGACAATTTTGGCGGCAGCCAGGAGTTCCTGGCGAGTCTTCTCTTTGCGCCGTTGGTAGCGATTGCAGTGAGTGATCGTAGCCATAGTTTGAATCAATATTCAATAATGAATAGAAGTTCACTTATACGGGATCAATACCTGCGCTGTCAAGCTAGGTAAGGTCTCCATTTTCCTTAAACGGATCGCTCTGGCAGCCGACCTCTCCCGCTGGCGGGAGAGGGAATCTGACCTTTATTGTTCGACTTCCACCATTTGACCGCTCATAGCGGACCGATAACATGCCTCGGCAACTGCCACTGCCCGCACCCCATCTTCTACTGTGATGGGAAATTCTGTGTCATCCAGAAGTCCTTTAACAAACGCGCGGAGAGTTTCACGCACCGTGGGCCCCAAAGGTTCAACTGGCAGCGGGATGCGTTTGAGACCGTGGATGAGATACGCGAACCCGTAGGTGTGGTCGCCGAGTAATTGCCCTTTCTCCCCAGAGATTTCGATGAGGCCGGAACGGCTGAGAGTTGAGCGCGACCCGGCCACTGCTCCGCTGAGCAGCGGATCGCTCATCCGACACAGCATCGAAAAATTATCTTCGGTCTCTGTGGTAAACACTTGAGTCGTCTGACACCATACCTGCTCGACCTCCTTGCCACTAAGGAAGCGCAGCAGGTCAAAGCTATGGACGCCGGTGTGTAGGACAATACCCCCTCCGCTTTCTGCTTTGCGGTCCAGCCAGACGAGCGGAGATGGTTCGAAGCGCTGACTCAAGGAGATGGTGTGGAGCGGTGCGATGTGTGAAAGGTGAGCTTTAAGCGCCTGCACAACGGTGTTGAAGCGAAGCGTGTGAGCAACCAGGCAACGCACCCTGCTTGCGGCAATGCCGTCACGGATGCGTCGGGCCTCGACTAGGCTGATAGCCAACGGTTTCTCGATAAGGAGATGCTTGCCTAACCGGCAGGCAGTTGCAACGATCTCTCCGTGCAGTGCAGGGGGAACGACGACTGCAACCGCGTCGATTTGTGCCTCCGCAAGGAGATGGCGATAGTCCGCGTAGAACGCACACCCATAGGTCGCTGCGAGTTTTTCTCCCTCCTGCCGGTTTCGGCGGCAGATGGCGACAAGCTCAGCTTGCGGAATATCCTCAATGAGGTGCTTGGCGTAGCGACTCCCGTGCTTACCGGTGCCAATGAGTCCGATACGCAGCCGTTTCATAATCCAGAACGATACCTGATC
Organism: uncultured Enterobacteriaceae bacterium; assembly: GCA_964489255.1. Classification (GTDB taxonomy): domain Bacteria; phylum Desulfobacterota; class Binatia; order Bin18; family Bin18; genus CAZAYE01. Next base: position 24 of record CAZAYE010000738.1, on the reverse strand, counting down.
ATTGCCAAGGGAGCAAAGGACGCG
>CAZAYE010000737.1:0-2527 GCA_964489255.1 uncultured Enterobacteriaceae bacterium | reverse complement strand
GCCGTTTTCTCAGTGGCACGCTCGATTTACATGAAGAACTCGAAGACCGTCTGGCTCGTTTCCTTGGCAAAGAGGCGGCCTTAGCCTTCAGCACCGGATACCAGACCAACCTCGGAGTTGTCTCCACGCTGATCGGTCGGGGAGACTATCTCTTCATGGATAAACTCAACCATGCGAGTCTGGTAGACAGTGCTCGACTCTCGTATGGCACGGTCTGCCGGTATCCCCACAACGACATGAAGGCTCTGAAACGACAGTTGGCGCAAGCTCCGCGGGACGCCGGCAAGCTTATTGTCACCGATGGAGTCTTCTCCATGGAGGGAGACATTGCCAATCTCCCAGGAATGGTGGCACTGGCCGAGGAATATGGGGCTGACGTCATGGTGGATGATGCACACGCCATGGGGGTGCTCGGTGAGGGGGGCGGTGGCACTGCCCAGCATTTCGGTCTGGAAGACAAAGTGACGCTGACTGTCGCGACCTTTTCCAAATCACTCGCGGCAATCGGTGGGGTAGTGGCAGGACCAGAGCCAGTGATTCATTATCTGAAACATCATGCCCGTCCATTGATTTTCAGCGCCAGCATGCCGCCCGCCTCGGTTGCCACGGTATTGGCTGCACTGGATGTTATTGAAGAAGAACCCGAGTTGCGCGAAGCCCTGTGGAGAAACACGCGCCGTATGCAAGACGGCCTGAAGAGTCTGGGCTACGACATTGGCGACAGCGAGACGCCCGTCATTCCTGTGCTCATTGGCGATCTCTATGCGATGGCGGTGCTGTGGCGAACTCTCTTCGACGCCGGCGTTTTTACCAACCCGGTCATTCCGCCCGCCGTACCTCTTCACTCTTGTCGGCTCAGAATTTCGATGATGGCGACGCATACTAACGAGCAGATCGACTTCGTGCTAGACCTTTTCGCCCAAGGCATGAAGCGCAGGGTAGCAATGTGAACCTGTACGGCTCCCCAGTTTTTGACTCCGAGTGACACTGCACAACGTACCTTGGACTGTCACCGTAAAAACTGTAGGGGCTTGAGTGATCAAGCCCTTTTGTGGGTCCGATGAATCGGACCGCTACAATACCCGCGGCCACCCCATCTCAGTCGGCGCACCCTAGCGTGCACGTCGCCCCTGTTCGTGACCGGTGGGGTTTGCAGCGTTTTCTCAAACTCCCGTGGCGCATTTATCAGGGGAACCCCGTCTGGGTGCCTCCGGTGCTTGTCGAGCTCAAAAAACTCTTCGATCCTCGCAAACACCCATTCCACCGGCATGCTGAGGTGCAATACTTCCTCGCCTGGCGGGGGGAAGAAGTAGTGGGACGGATCGCCGCCATTGTGAATCACCAATATGTGCAGTTTCACGACGAGGCCACTGGTTTTTTCGGTTTCTTCGAGAGTATAGACGACGAACACGTGGCTGCGGAGTTGTTCACTGCGGCTGAGCGCTGGGTAGCCGCACGAGGAATGAAACAGATTCGCGGGCCCATGAATTTTTCCACCAACGAAGAGTGTGGGCTGTTGGTGGACGGCTTCCAGCATCCTCCGACGGTGATGATGCCGTACAACTTGCCATACGTCGCTCAACTTATCGAGGCCGCAGGGTACACCAAAGCGAAAGACTTACTCGCTTATTTGCTTGATGATACGACCCCGCCAGAGCGCTTAGTTCGGGGTGTTGCACGCCTCCAGCAGTTACAGAACATCACCATCCGGCCGATCAACCGGCGGCGCTTCCGGCAGGAGCTCGAGCTCCTCCGTGAGGTCTACAATAGCGCCTGGGAGCGCAATTGGGGTTTTGTTCCTATGACAAAGGAAGAGATTGATCACTTTGCCGCTCAACTGCGCTGGGTAGCAAACCCCAATCTTTGTCTAGTTGCCGAGATAAAAGGAGAGGTCGTGGGCTTTGCCTTGGCGTTGCCGGATTACAATCAGGTTCTGCGATACCTCAATGGGCGACTCCTGCCGTTTGGCGTGTTCAAGCTGCTCTGGGCTCAGAGAGAAATCAACGCGGCACGCGTCCTCATTTTGGGACTGAAACCTGGCTTCCGGCATCTGGGTATCGACGCCATGCTCTATCTACGTCTCTGGGAAGAGGCGCCGAAGAACGGCTACCCGATCGTAGAATGTTCCTGGATTCTAGAGGATAATTGGCCCATGCGCCGCGGGCTCGAGCGCATGGGCGCTCGTCTCTACAAGACCTACCGGATTTATGAAAAGGTATTGTGAGCCCGGCGCTTGACCATGCTTACGAGGCTACTTGGCTCCCTTGCCTCGCTCCTATACAAAAGCAGTCTTTATAGAGAAGGTGCCAAGGCGCATGGGCAGTTGTCCAGACCGTAGTTGTGGAAAAATCCCCAGCCGTGCTGTGATCCTTCGGTTTTCCTGAGAAAAGGCGAGCTTGGCACGCATGGTTGCAGAACGCAGTGTCGTGCATTTTCCTGGGCCACCCTGAGCCTCCTTCGGCCCTTCGACTACGCTGCTATGTGGATGTCAAGTCACCAACACTCGAGGCCTCCTATTTTTCTTTCC
>CAZAYE010000736.1:0-2530 GCA_964489255.1 uncultured Enterobacteriaceae bacterium | reverse complement strand
CACTGGAATTGTTGGAGACTTTGGTCGTGTTTTTTCTAACCGTGTACTTCCTGCGCGTGAAGCTCCAGGGAAAAACCGCACCTGGTGTCCCGTCTGCCATCTTGAGTTCATCTTGCGACAGCTCGTCGGTCTTTCTCTTCCTTCTGGAGCAGACTATGGGCGGTCTTATCGTATTTACCTCTACGTCTTGCCTACCTTCTCGTTTACTCCCGAGCATCCTCGGCTTTTCGAACGAATTCTGAGGGAGTTCCGCAAGGTCTCCAGCCTCGCTGTCCGCGACTTCGGTCAAGCTGCTCTGGGGCTACCGCGGATGTGGCTGGAGCGGCGCGAACTGGACCCGGAGTGGATAGTGGATGTCAGAGATGTCTTTGCCCGTCAGGCGGAATGGGTTGCTCAACATGGACGTCTTGGTGCTCGCTTGATGACGAGCCGGGTTTCTCCACAGCCGCATTACTACCTCCTCATTTGGGAGCGTTCGGTTAGCGAGCGGGAAACAGATGACGCTCGTATCCCTATCCGCAGCGAGGCCTGGGCCAAAGCCCTCTATGCCGCCCTCGTCATCTCTGGGCTTACCAGCATGAAGGTGTATGTCACCGAACACCCCTATCTCCAAGTGTTTGATCCAGTAGAAGTCAAAGCGACAATTACCCTGGACGGCGCACCACCGATCCTGCGGAGCATTGTGGGTGAGCAAAAAGATCACGTAAGTCTCTACGGCAGGGAGATAGGTCAACGGAGTGGATTAGAACAAGCCTTGGATCTGGCTTCTGCATTATGGACCGTCACCACCGAAGTTCATGGGTCAGGGCAAGAATCGAAGGACAAGCAGATTGCCGCACGTCTAGGGCTCGCCAACGTTCAGCCTTTGGCTGGTGCGGCCTTTTACAAGGAGTATGGCCGCCTCAACGACGATAAGTCTCCTTTCCCGACCCTCACCCGAGCGTGTGAGGTCCTGCTTGAGTATTTAGGAGGTGAGATGATGGATCTGGTGAAACGTATTGCTGAAGAGTCATTAAAGATTTTCCTGCCGTCTAGTCGTGAGGGACGAGGCAAAGCTCATAGATACGAATTGGTTTTTCGGGAGGCTGTAGATGCTTTGCGAAAGTCATTCGTTGTGATTCCCGAGCTGAAGAGTGTAGCCCTGACCGGGGAGAAACCTTCGGAGACCAGCGTGGCAGAGTTGAAAGAACTCGCTTCGGGAACGCTCCTCAAGGCAATGAAGAGGCGTCAAGATACAGACCGCGCAGATGGCCGTATCAATCCCCCGTACGAGGACGCTGAGCGTCAAGATCTGGGATTGCTTATCGGCAACTTCATCGACCTAGCCGTCGAAGATGTCTTTCTTGGTCGTGCTGGTGGTAGTTTTGCCAAGTTTCTGAGCCTAGAAAACAGTATCGCCGATGGTGTGTACTACGTCACCGATCGGGTCATCAATGAGAAATGGGAATCCTACAATGCCGCAAGAGCTGCAAAGGCTGAGGTGGTGGCCGCTTCTTAAACAGACCCTGGACTGACGAAAGTACAAAAGACAATGCAAGCGAGAGGAGGTTGATAATGAGTCTGTCAGGTATTGCCGCATTGGAAAAATACGTCAAGCATTTCTCTCCTGCTCTTCCCAAGACACCCGCTGGCAGGTTTGCTAGCATTCTTCTTCTGCGTGAAACCAAATCCTATGCGATCTTCACGACCGAAGGGGGAGAACAACAGGATGTTGAACAAACGCAAGCTGGGCTGACTAGCCATGAGCGTTCAATTGACCGCCTAGTGATGTTCAAGCGTAAGCAGGTAGCCCCTGAACGACGCACTGGGAAAGCTCTACTGCGACAGTACGGAATCTTTCCCTATGCGGTTGCGACTGAGGGAAGCAGAAGCCCTAGAGTTGTGTATGGCGCAGAAGAGATTGCCAAAGCCCAAGAGGAGGCGAAGGGCCGAAGGGAAACCAAGGTTGAACCGTGGCCAGATTGCTACCTGATCGCCGGGATGTGTGCGCATTGCGTAGACTGCTTGACCTACGGCTATGCTGCTGTTGAAGGACAAGGTGCCCGCAAGGCCCGCGTGCTCACGGATTCGTGCTTTAGCGTGCGACCCTATTCTTTGGTAACCGAACGGAAGAAGTTCAACTACATCGATGAACAAACCCATACCTCTGGGACGATTACCGAGTTCGACCACGCCAAGCCTCACACTTTTTTCCCTTCTGTCGTGACAACCGTTGATCTCACCTTGGATGAATTCGTCTACGTCCTCAACAATCTGTTGCGGACATCACGCTATGGGAAAGAGGTAGCGCACATTGGACTCATGGAGAATCACGTTCTGGCAGTCGCTTTGTCCGATGTCGAACTGTTCTCCAATCTGGAATTCTCCCAAGCTTTTTACGAGGTTTTCAAAGGATCGAACGGAGTCAAAATGGAAGACGGCCTTTCGCTGCAAGATTTCCTGACTCGTGAGAAACAGGTGATCGAGAACCTGACTGCTGGCCTCAACGGGCGACTTACCCTTATCCAGGATGAGGAGCTAAAGACGATTC
>CAZAYE010000735.1:0-2533 GCA_964489255.1 uncultured Enterobacteriaceae bacterium | reverse complement strand
GACATTGACCGACAAGGACTATATTACCAGCACGCATCGCGGCCACGGCCACCTGCTCGCCAAGGGCGGTAAGCTCAAACCCATGATGGCCGAGATCTTTGGGAAGAGCACCGGTTACTGCAAAGGCAAAGGCGGATCGATGCACATTGCCGACTTCAGTATCGGCATCCTCGGTGCGAATGGCATTGTCGGCGCTGGTCTGCCAATCGCTACCGGTGCAGGTCTAGCCGCGAAGATGCGCGGTAGCGGCGAAGTGGCCGTGTGCTTCTTCGGTGACGGGGCATCAAATGAAGGCACCTTCCATGAGTCCCTCAACATCGCGTCTTCCTGGAAACTGCCAGTGATCTATGTCTGCGAAAATAACCTCTATGGCGAGTTCACGGCTGGGAAAGACGTGACCTCGGTCAAAGACATAGCCGATCGTGCCAGAGGGCATGACATGCCCGGCATTGTCGTCAATGGCAACGATGTCGTCGAAGTGTATGAAACCACCGTCCAGGCAGTAGAACGGGCACGGCGCGGTGAGGGTCCCTCACTGCTCGAGTGCAAAACCTACCGTTGGGAAGGTCACGTGGTCGGTGAGGAAGCGTTCCTTGGCAAGCGTGCCTACCGGCCACCGGATGAAATCGCAGAATGGAAGAAGCGCTGTCCTATCGCGACGTTTGAGCAACGCTTTGTCGCCCGGGGAACCGTGACCCAGGCGGAACTTGAGGCTGTCAAAGCAGAGGTCAAACGCGAAATCGAAGAAGCGGTGACCTTCGCCTTGGAAAGCCCGTTTCCGAAGCCAGAAGAGGCGCTCGAGGATATGTTTTCGACAGCGTGAAAACAGCTATTAGCTATCAGCTATTAGCTGTTAGCCAGACAATATTAAGAATCGAGAGGCAAGCGGCGCGGAGAAACGGAAGAGCCGAAAACTCTCTGCAGTTTTCCGTCCTTCTCTTAGCTAAGAGCTAAGAGCTAACAGCTAACAGCCAATGAGGAGAACAACCATGCGCGAGATTTCATACATCCAGGCGATCAATGAAGCGTTGCGAGAAGAACTGCGCCGTGACCCACGGACCTTTGTGATGGGACTCGACGTGTGGGTCGGCGCGTTTGGGGCCACGAGCGGCTTGACGGATGAGTTTGGCCCAGAGCGGATTCGCAATGCCCCGATTTCCGAGGCTGGCTATGCTGGGGCTGGGGTTGGCGCAGCCATGGCAGGGATGCGGCCGATTGTCGAGATTGAGTTCGCCAGTTTCTTCTACTGTGCCTGGGATCAAGTCTGCAACCAAGCCGCGAAGTTGCGGTACATGTCGGGCGGGCAAGCTGATATCCCGATTACGTTCCGCACGGTCTACGGCGCGCTCGGTCAAGCCGCAGCCCAGCACTCAGAGACGGTCTATGCGCAATTTATGAGCGTGCCAGGTCTTAAGATCGTGACTCCTGCCGATCCCTACGACATGAAGGGCCTCCTCAAGAGCGCGATTCGTGACAATAATCCAGTGCTCGTGTTCGAGCACATGGGCCTGGGCCGGTCGAGAGGACAAGTGCCCGAGGAAGAATACCTGGTGCCGATCGGGAAGGGCGCAGTGAAACGTGAGGGGAAAGATGTCACGGTGGTAGCCATTGGCCTTATGGTATCGAAAGCCCTGGCTGCCGCTAAGGCGTTAGAGGGAGAAGGCATCTCAGTCGAAGTGGTGGATCCCCGCACGCTTGTTCCACTTGATGAAGAAACCATCCTCAATTCCGTGGGCAAGACGCATAAGGTGTTGATTGTAGACGAAGGCCATCTGCGTGGTGGCGCAGCGGCGGAAATTGCGGCAGTTATTGCAGATAAGGGCTTTGACTTACTGGATGCCCCAGTGAAACGACTGACTGCGCCCGATGTGCCGATTCCCTTTAGCCCGCCGTTAGAGAAATTCGTGCTCCCTAATGATACCAAGATCGGGGTGGCGGTGAAGGAGCTTCTTGGGTAAAGAACCGGAGAAACGGAGAGCGGGAGAAACGGAGACAGAGGCTCACTCTGTGACTCTCCGATTCTCCGATTCTCCGATTCCCCGATTCTTGATTGGTTATAACGCGGCAAAGCAGAAAGACAGTAGCCAACGCCAAGAGCGAAGGAAGGGGAAAGAACCGTGGCGGTAGAAGTTGTGATGCCCAAGTTCGGTCTGACCATGACAGAGGGAACGATCCAGAAATGGTTCAAGGCTGAGGGCGACGCGATTAAAGCTGGGGAGTCGTTGTTTGAGGTCGAGACCGAAAAGGTACTCTACGAAGTCGAGGCGCCAGCGGCCGGCACGGTCGCCAAGTTACTCTATCCAGTTGAAGCAGTAGTCCCTGTGGGTTTGCCAGTCGCAGTGATTGCCGAGGCTGGGGAAAACGTTGCCGAAGTTGCTGTACGTTATGGCAATGGTGCAGCGGCAGCCAAAGTCGCGGCGACGCCGGCTGCTTCAGTAGCACCTGTAGCGCCAGCAGCAACCTCAGCCAGCGGTCGCCGCGAAGGCGCACCGGTAACACCAGCGGCACGCAAGCTGGCCGAGGAGCATAAGAT
>CAZAYE010000734.1:0-2533 GCA_964489255.1 uncultured Enterobacteriaceae bacterium | reverse complement strand
AAACATACTGCAGCAACATCCTCTGGGTGTTGAAAAACGAGCCATTGAGAGCAATGGCATGGAGCATCACATCAATGAACCGATCCTGATCTCGGTAGAACATGGGAATAATGACCTGCTCCAATTTGTCGTAAAGAGATGAGACCACCTTTGACCTTTCACCGCTTCTGGCCGTCATTCCCCGTTCGTCTTCTCCCATAGCCCATCCCGTCACTCCCTCAATATGTCCTTCCATCCACCACCCATCCAGCACACTCAGGCTGGGGACGCCGTTGAGAGCTGCTTTCATCCCGCTGGTTCCTGATGCCTCCAGGGGCGGTTGCGGCGTATTCAGCCATAGGTCCACACCCGAGGTCATCATTTTTGCCAGTTCGATGTCGTAATTCTCCAGGTAAGCCATCTTGAGGTCAGGCTTTAGCGCCTCCTTGGCCTGAAAGATGCGTTTGATGAGCTCTTTACCTCCCTGGTCTTGGGGGTGGGCTTTGCCGGCATACACCACCTGCAAAGGGCCAGCTTTGGCGGCCAGGTTTTTCAGCCGCTCCAGGTCAGTGAGGAGCAGATCGGCCCTTTTATACGTTGCCGCGCGTCTGGCAAAGCCGAGGGTCAACACATCCACATCCATCCCCACGTTGGTTTCGCGGTTCACATACTGAATCAACCGCCTCTTCGCCCGGGTATGAGCCTTCCATACCTCCTCGTGGGGAATACTCAGTGCATACCGCAGGCTGAAATTGTCTTGTCTCCAGCCCGGGGTATAGCGATCGTACAGTCCCTGAAAGGGTTCCGCCACCCAGGTAGCCGCATGGACCCCATTGGTAATGGCATCAATGGTATAACCGGCAAACAGGAGCCGGGACACTTCCCGGTGTTTTTGGGCGACTCCGTTGACATAATGGCTCAAATTGAGAGCCAGGTAGGTCATGTTGAGCAGGCCCTCGCAACAGAACACGTCCTTCAGGTCAAACACTTCACGACGTCCAAGAACCCGATCCACTAAATCCAAGGGGAACTGGTCATGTCCAGCAGGAATAGGGGTATGGGTGGTGAAGACGCATTTCTTTCTGATCGCCTCGATATCTTCAGGGGCAATGGATTTTCTGCCGGCCTTCTTGGTCTCCTCATCCAAAAGCGCCAAGGTGAGAAGGCTGGCATGGCCTTCGTTCATATGAAATCGCTCGATGCTTTCATAACCCAGCGCACGGAGCATTCCTATGCCGCCCATCCCCAGGATGACTTCCTGACCAAGCCGGTAACGCTGGTCCCCGCCGTAAAGAAAATGGGTCAGCATTCGGTCCCATGCGGCATTGTCCGGCAGATCCGTATCCAAAAAATACACCGGCACCGTGAAGCCGCTCACACCCTTGACAGCATATTGCCAGGCGCGGAGCTGAACGGTCCGTCCCTCTACAGTCACGGCGGCTCTCTGGGGCATCTCGGTCAAAAAGTCCTCGACCACCCATTCCACCGGTTCCTCGCTCTGCCAGCCGCTGGCATCGAGCCGCTGGTAAAAATAACCCTTCCGATGAAGGAGGGTGACGGCGATCAGCGGTACTTTAAGATCGGCCGCAGCGCGAATGGTATCTCCTGCCAGTATGCCAAGGCCACCGCTGTAGGTCGGCATCCCGGCCTCAAGCCCGATCTCCATGGAGAAATAGGCAATGGTTCGCTGCTCATTCATGAGCTTTTCTCCTTGACGTTTTCAAAAGCATACCAGATTTAGCGCGCAGGCCAAAGTTCTTCTTGATCAGAGGACTGCACACCTAGCCAAGATCTACGGCCCGTGATAATAAGGCAAACAGTGGTAAAAACTCACAGGCGAAAGGAGGGTGGCAATGGATAAAGAGAAATTGCTGCAGGCCCTTAACGCGGCCCTGGCCCAGGAGTATGCCTGCTATATCCGCTATATGACCCATGCGGCGGTGGTGAGAGGCCCCTATGCCGGGGCAGTGGCAAGTCAGCTCAAAGAGATTGCCGAGGAAGAGGAAATGCACGCCCAGGAGCTGCGCGACCGTATCGTCGGTTTGGGGGGCACCCCCACTATGCAGGTGGAAGAAAAGGATCTCATCATGGCCTCCTCCCTTAAGGAGATTCTTGAGGTCAACCTTAAGGAGGAAGATAAGGCCATTGAGATGTACGGCTCTATACTTAAAGAGATTGGGACTGGACAGGAGGGCGTGCTGGTCTTTGAGACTATCGAGAGCATTCTGAAGGATGAGCAGGAGCACAAGGAAGAGCTCGAGCGCCTAATGGAATAGGGAAGCACAGAAACCATAAACCAGAAGGAAAGGAGGACGGTATGCCGGACAAAACATACAAACTCATCGAGCTGGTGGGGGTGTCCGAGAACTCCATGGAGGAGGCCATCCGCAACGCCCTGGAGCGGGCCTCGCAGACGCTTAAGGGGCTGGACTGGTTTGAGGTGACCGAGGTGCGGGGGCTGGTGCAGGGAGGGAAGGTGAGTCAGTTTCAGGTAAAGCTGAAGGTAGGTTTTCGTATCCTGAGCGAGCAGGAGCTGAGAGGCGCCTAAGCAGAG
>CAZAYE010000733.1:0-2537 GCA_964489255.1 uncultured Enterobacteriaceae bacterium | reverse complement strand
CGCTCTATGTCTTTGGTACCCGATAATCATGGTTAAAAAGTTCTAAACTTCAGTACCGTTGATACCTCTTTTTTTTGCCCTAATGCGCTTGGAGTGGAAGAGCCTGCCAAATCTTATCCTGCCGCGGCTCTGGGGCGGGATAATACTAGGATATCTCGCTTTGGTGCTCCATCATCATCCGTGGCATGTCATTGAATCGTTTGTTAAGCCAGATGAAGGTCCACTTTGGATACTTGGCTTGGGGACAACCCTGGTAGGGCTTTCGGCTCTTTATTTGGCCTACGAGGCCTACTCTGCGATCGACGATCTCCGGAGAGCTTTCGGCCGCAGCCTCATCGTCTTGGTGTGGGCTCTCCTGGCATCCTTTGCCATTGGGATTTGGTTCTGCCGTATTGGGGCCCCCGTTTATCAACACGCTCATCTTTCTCTTACTCCAGAACTCTTTGCCAACACACATCATCCCGTTTCTATTCCTGCTTTGTTGACCCTTGCTCCTATAGCTTTGTTCATTGGCATCATTGTTGAATCCATTTGGGAGGAGAAACCTGTCACGGCTACCATTTGGCCAACGCCGGAACACTGATGAAGGAAGAAGTCCTAGCTCTGGTCGCATGAACAGGGTGGACAGATGACTGAGCAACGTATCATCGACCTCAAATCCCTCTACGGCGACACGGCCAAGCTTTCGCGGTTGCCAGAGTACCTACAGAAAGCCTTTGAAGTGGCCAGCGAAGGTAACGAGGTCGTGCTCACCGGCGCGGCACCGGTGTGGCTCTACCTGAAGATCGCGCACGCGTTGCATGGGAAGGCCAAGAAACTCATTTACCGCTCACCGGTGACTGGCGATGTCATCATCTTTGAGCATGATCCGTTTTGAAAAAAGCTATCAGCTTTCAGCAATCAGCAGGACGAGGAAAAACAAGAGGAGGTCCCGCAACGTCGATCAGCGTTTCGGATGATCTTGCCGCCAAGCCAAATAGGCCATAACAGCAAAAAAAAGTACGGCCGCCAACATTGGAATAAGTAAAGCTGCCATATAATACCCTTTGCCCTAATCGTTGGGATAGAGCAAGGTAGCAAGGACCATCAGTGCCACGAACACCACCGTGCTTCCAATAACCAACCACCAGTTTATGGAGGCGGTTATGATCTGCCCGAGTACGACAATGGATAAGACGTACTTCGCTACTTCGGCGGCGTTCTCGGCCATGAACTTCCGTTTTTCCTTGCTCAGTTGCATACGTCCCGACGATAGCTCTACCGAAAGGCAGGGTCAATTCTTTCTAGGGCAAAGCTGAAAGTTGACCGCTAAGAGCTGAAAAATGATTCTCGTCTGCCTCATCAGCCGCCAGACCATGCAGAACTTGCTGCCCATTTTGCAGTACCGTCCCCAGCGTGTCGTATTCCTCTCTACGAAAGAGGAGGATGACAGCCGCAAGCATCTGGAACCTATTCTGCGCGCTCACCAGATCCCATACGATGCCCCGCTCTATGTTGATGCGTACACCCCGGACTCAACCGCGCAAGCGTGCCAACGTGTTGTCGACCGCTATGGCGCCGCGAGCCTCCTGGCGAATGTGACTGGTGGCACAAAGATCATGTCGCTTGCCGCGGTTCGAGTGTTCTCCACGGCAAACGTTCCCTGCCTCTACACTGATACTGAACATAAACGGTTGCTCTTCCTTCATCCCGATGGAAAAAGTGCTGAGCCCCTCGACACGAGAGTCGGGGTACTTACCTACCTGCAGGCACACGGGCAAGCAGCCCACACGCGTGGACCTGACTCTCGCCTCTCGCTCCCACCGCTCGCGACGTTTATCGGTCAGCACATCACTGAGATTGACCCATTCCTCAGTCGTCTTCGCTATGAAATGCGTGATGCCCCGCAGCAACTCGTTTTTCATTTCTCGCTGGATGGACAACAGCGGAACGCAACAGCGGCCGAGTTGCTCCAGCGTGCCACGCACGCAAATATACTCGACGCCCGACGCCACAGCACGCACGAACTGGAAATCCAGTTTCGTCACGAAAAGGCCCGCCGCTATCTGGAAGGAGATTGGCTCGAGGATCTTGTGTTTGACGCTGTGCAAAGGGCAGGGTTCGAGAGCCGTGCCACGAACATTGCCTTACCGTGGAAAGATGATCAGCAGAAGGAGATGAATGAGATTGACGTGGCGGTTGTCCATAATCTCCGCTTCTTTTATCTCTCGTGTAAAACGAGAAGTGACCCAGCAGAGATCAAAAATCATCTGTATGAGTTGAACACCCTGGCCAAACTGGCTGGGGGGCTGTTCAATAATCCCATCCTGGTCGCCTCCAGTCCTAAAGGAGTGCCTTTCTATGTACGTCGGCGAATGGAGACGTTAGGGATAGCCTGTATCGGCCCGGAAGATCTCCCACGAGTGGTCACTAAGCTCAAGGAGATTATTCGCTGAGGCAACAGAGGAGAAAGTCGGAGGTTTTGCTGTAAGCGTTCAGCTATTAAGTAGAACACAAAAAATACGTCAACAAGTTTCATGTGGTCAACCAGAAGTTAC
>CAZAYE010000732.1:0-2550 GCA_964489255.1 uncultured Enterobacteriaceae bacterium | reverse complement strand
GATCTCAGAGGGATCAGGCCGCTCTTGGATCTGCATCATGCAGAATCCTCCTATCTTCCAGCTTACCTTTTCAGAGAAGAACAGCGAAGTCGTGAGTTCTCTGAGTGAGAAAGTAGGCCGGAATAAGCGGAGCGTTTCCGGCCTCCCTTCTTCAAGACGTCCTCAAGCGTGCGTACGGGTGAGAATTCTACCTGGCTCTCTCGCTCCACATGACGATGATGGGGAAAGGTCTTCACTGCCTTCCAGTGAGGCGCAGTGTCCCAGCGACTAATCAATTGTCCCGTGCTGTCTGGCCAGTGATAGGCGTATTTCCTGGTCCCGTCCAGAAATACCTAATCCTTCACCAATAACCGCGAACCGTCTTTCAGCACCAGAACGGCCCTTAACTCGTAGCTCACCCCGACAACACGACACCGGTCAACCTCCACCTCTTGAATCAGCTCCGGATACTGCTTCACCAAGTCCAGCAGCATGTTCCAGTTCCTCAACTTTGCTCCGCCAGTACAGAACTCTTATCTTGTCAGAGCGCTGCTGAAACTGACCCTTCTACAGTACCGGACGCGGTAAAAATTGCTCAAGCTGGTTTAACGCGCTACAATCAAAAGTGTCCGAACAGCCAGGAAGGAGCATCAGTTATGGCTGTACCATCTCGCGCTCACCAACTGCTAGAAAAGGCCACAGCCATTCTCCTCATCAGTGATGAGGACCTCATCTACAGGGGAATCGCGGCCGGCGTGTCCGAGCGTATGATAGCCCTCAAAAAAGCGGGAGCACGGCTGCAGGAGAAACACGGCTCTCTAGAAGAGCTCGAACGTAAAATTCAGATTGAGGGTGTCTCACCGGACGATCACACTCTTTACACGGATCTCCTGGAGTGGCGAGCGGTCAATCACGAACTGGCCGAGCTCTTGCACATCTTTGAAGCTTTATGAGAGTCTGGTATAAGGCGGTCGTCGAGAAGCTGCAAGCCAGCGGCCTCTTCAGTGACATCGGCCTGACGCCGGAGCAGGCGAGCACCCTCTTCCGGCCCACGATCAGGAATCCAAACCGCCACTAGAGGTGATCGGAGAAAACGTATGGCCTTTCCCAGGATTTATGCCGATTTCCAAAATCTCGATGACTGCAACCGCCTGAGGTTGACGTGTGCCGGCACGCGCCAGGACTTGGAGCATCAAGGTATCCAATTGCAAGAGGGACTGGTTCTCACCTTCTACACTGATGACGCCGACGATGATGGGCAACCGGATGAACTGCGTGCGGAAGGGGTTGTTCACTATGATGAAGATGGGCACTGTTGGGTTGCAGCGATCGATTGGACCGCAATCCGCCATGCCTCTGAGGAGGAACCGCACGACGCTCAGCCCTGCGGTGTTTCTGATCTCGCTCCCGTTGGCGCGAGCCGCCTACCAAAGCATGGCAATTGACCAGGACCGCGTTCCTCGGTTGGCACGGAGTGCAAAGTCTTTAAGGGCAGGCCCCTCCAAGATTGCCGATCTCGCCTTTTTCCTGGCGTCGCGTCAGGCTGACTTCCTCAGGGGGACGAGTATCTACGCTGACGGTGGCATCTGTGCTCGCCTGCACGACCCGCTATAGAGCCCGGCCGTGCGCCCCTCAGAAAACGGCGGGTCGAGACCCTGAACAGCGGGTGACCATCTCCGCTGATAGTGGAATCAGTCAGGATATCTGCAATACGGTTTCTCTGTTTCTCCGTGAGTCCAAACGACCTTGGAACGCATCGCCTGGTTTCAGCACCAAGTGGCGCATCTGCGTCAGACGGAGACCAATCCGGTCAATGACCGGGCCGCCGTGTCCGGCTTCCTGGCCGAGATTGACCGCATGCAACTCGAGGTCCGAGAATATCTCAGCTTCCTGCCAACCGAGAGAGTTGTGAACCACTGGATAGCCGATACGAAAAAAGCTGAACACCTTGCCAGGAAAGCGCGCTAGGGTTTCCTTGGCTACCACGACCTCATCTTCTCCAACGATGTACTGGCCTGACTCAACCTCAATCGCAATGATCTTCCCTTTAGGCTGCCTTTCCAGGCGTGCCTGCACTTTCCTGTCAAGACGCTCCCCTTCTGCAAAGAAACTCTCCTTATCAAGGACTCGGACTGGGCTAGCTGCGCTCATGTGTTGATGGCTCATAGGTCATGGCTCATAGGTGAGGAAAGAGGATTTTCATCAAGTTTGTTCTATCGAGTTAATAAGAGTACTGCTCCGCTTGCCAAGGTGAGTCGCACTCTTTTTTCATTGGAGGAACTCATCCTCCTTTACCCAGCTGCGGCGGCGCAATATTTCCAAAAGTGTAACCGTCTCAAAGAGGGACCCCCTGGCAAAATGCAACCCCTCACCTCTCAGGGCTGTACGAACGATAAACCCCGCGCCGTCCGTGACCAATATCTTCATGCTCTTCCGTTTGCCAATTGGACCGAGGACCATGGATAAACGACCGGGGACCGGAAGAGACCGAAGACCGACGTTACCGTCTTCCGTCGTC
This sequence comes from uncultured Enterobacteriaceae bacterium, assembly GCA_964489255.1. Classification (GTDB taxonomy): domain Bacteria; phylum Desulfobacterota; class Binatia; order Bin18; family Bin18; genus CAZAYE01. The sequence continues at coordinate 53 of CAZAYE010000732.1, read as the reverse complement.
CGTCCTCCGTCTCTTCCATCCTCCGTTCCCCGTCTCTGGTCCTCGCCCCGGGG
>CAZAYE010000731.1:0-2554 GCA_964489255.1 uncultured Enterobacteriaceae bacterium | reverse complement strand
CAACGCACACGCCGGTTGATGGTGATACGATCTTTGCTCTGGCGACGGGGACATATCAACTAAAAGCTGACCTGCTGACCATTGGGGCTCTGGCGGCCGATGTTATGGCGGAGGCCATCGTTCGCGCTGCTCGATCCGCAACCGGTATTCCAGGATACCCTGCCGCTCGCGACCTCAAGGCATCGAGGTGAAGAGATCTAAGCCGAGATCTCACACACCGGGCAGGCTTCTGGCTGATTCGCTTCTGCCCGGAGCCGATCTTCTTCGTTCTGGTACTGCGGGGTGTCAGAACGTGGCGTGCGCGTGTCGCCATCCATCATGGCTGTGCGTTTCCATTCGTCCTCGGCGGACCAGCGAAATGGGAGGATCTTTACCGAGCCAGGAACTGTTATTGACGTGAATCCCTCAAGGGCTTGCATGAGGATTGTGCGCTGCAGTTCAGGCTCATGCGGCTTTCCAGTCGTATGTCCGAGAGGATAGTCGAGAAACGCTGCACGCGGCGGATTCACGGCTTTGGTGATGTCCAGCGCGCTACTCATGCATAAGGTAGAGATCCCGGCAGCTTCGGCGTGACGGGCGATCAGTCCAACGGACTGATGGCAGACCGGTCAGACGGGGACGAGCAAGGCAACATCTGCTTTCTCCGTCAGGAGGCGTTCGGTGAATTGCGGCGCCAGTTCATCACGCACGCGTCGGGAAGAGTAAATTCCGCCCATGAAGGTATACGCATGCTCAGTCAGTGAACCGATAAATCCTTCTTTCACCAGGCGACGAAGAGTATCGATAGGGAACACGACGTTCGGGTCACGACGGGCGTCAGTCTGGTCGTAAGCAAAATGCGCCGTGCGCAGGTCAGCGGTTCTCACATTTGTAGGAATGGCACGAAAGGAGGTGTCGTCCTTGAAGTGAAACGCAACTTGACCGGTGACATAGATACCACCTGAGGCGATCAGTCCCACCCGGCATTCTGACAGCGGCTTGCGCAACGGCTGCCACGGCGGCGGGTCTTGGTTACTCACCCACTGATAGGGCTTGTAACCGAGCTTGGCGTAGTTGTCCGTAATCCGCCTAATATACTCGACCGGTTGCGGCATGGTTACCTCCGAGGGTTCCAGCTTTACGGTTTTTGCGGGGGAATGCAACGGGTCGCAGTCCCACGGTTTACACCATGGGGAACTTTTGACACTCCCTATCATTTGGAAGGCAGAAGGGCGAATACAAGATTCGCCCCTACCGTTGATGAAGGTTTGTCTATTCCACTGGGAAGAACTCCAGGAAGTTGCCGTCGTAGTCGTAGATCACCGGCACCAGGGTGGGTAGGCCGCGTTCTTCTTGCCGAATCTCCGCGCCGTGTTTTTGGGCAATCGTAGCCAGCTCCTCATATGACTTGTTGGTAGCAAAGGCGACATGACCGAAGGGTCGGTGATGGCTTGGGTCGCTAGGTACGAAGTCTCCGTGATGCCAATGCTTATCCTGCGGCCAGAACTCCATCAGGTCTGCTAGCCTGTTGTGCTGCCCCCGGCCAAACGAGATGCTCTTCACTCCGATAGGACGAAGCTGAGGGCCGGGATCGATAAGCGCGCCGTCCAGGAGTTCGGCGTAGAATTCGGCTGAGCGTTGCGGGTCTTTTACCCGAAACGACATATGCAGAATGGTTGCCATTGGTGGTCCCTCCTTTGCCTTTTAGGATCAGGTTTGAGCTACGACACGGGCCGTCTCGGCGAGCTGCCTCACCCGCTGGTCGAAATCGGCGAGCCGTTCGTCTTGAAGTTGTCCATTCTTATACAGCACGAAGAGTTGCATGACGACAACCGCGGTCTTCCACAGGGCAAACGTTTCGTAGAAGGCGATGGCACTCACATCTCGACCGCTTTGTTTGGCATACCGCTCCACCAGCTCAGCGCGTGTGTAAAACCCCGGGAGTGTCGTAGGCGCTTGGGCAAGGGCTTGACGTGCAGGGAGATCGTTGGCCTCAGTCCAGTAGTTGAGGAAGAGCCCAAGGTCGATTAACGGATCACCGAGGGTGCATTGGTCCCAATCAAAGAGCGCGACGATGCGAGTGATATCCGTCGGATCGACCATGTGGTTGTCAAGCTTATAGTCGTTATGGAGCAGGGTCGGCGCTTGTGGACGAGGCAAGTGAGCCAACAGCCAACGGCCGAGTTCGTCCATCAAGGGCATCTCTGCTAATTTGGCGCGTTCCCACCGCTTGATCCAGCTGTTGACTTGCCGCTCAACAAAACCTTCAGGCCTGCCCAAGGTTTCTAAGCCCACAGCTTTATAATCAATCGCGTGCAGGGCGACCAAAGAATCGACGAGCGCTTCACTCAGACGGCGATAGAGGTCCGGGTGGTTGAGATACGGCGGGGGCATTTCTTTGTGGATCACTAATCCACGCCGACGCTCCATCACAAAGAAAGGGGCACCTAACACACTGACGTCGTCGCAAAAGAGAAACGGGCGGCAGGCTGGCGGATACACCGGCCACAGAGCGGAGAGGGCGCGAAACTCGCGGGCCATATCGTATGCACCTGCTGCCACTGGTCCGCCTGGT
>CAZAYE010000730.1:1088-2554 GCA_964489255.1 uncultured Enterobacteriaceae bacterium | reverse complement strand
TGTTGTATGAGGCCTACTGTCCCCAGTGTGGCAAGGTCACGAAAGCCCAGGTGCCCCCGGAAGCAGCTGCCGGGCAGGGCCCCCGGTTGACGGCGCTCATCGGCGAGTTGTCGGGCAGTCAGCGGAGCAGTCGCAGCGCGGTGCAGGAGTTTTGCCGGTCGGTCTTGGGGGTGCCCCTCAGCCGGGGCACCATTCAACGCGCGGTGGATCGCGTCTCCGAGGCCATCACGCCCCACTATGAGGCGATCGCGCAGAGGGCGCGCAGTGCGGCAGTCAATTACGTGGACGAAACCGCGTGGTATCAACATGGGGTGTTGGCCTGGTTGTGGGTGATGGTCAATCCCACCGTGGCCTTCTTCATGGTGCACGCCAGCCGCAGCAAGGCGGCCTTTGAGGCATTGGTGAAGCGCTGGGCCGGGATTTTGGTCAGCGATGGCTATGGCGTGTACTGTCAGTGGGTGCAGGCGCGACAGACCTGTCTGGCGCATCTCATCCGGCGGGCGCGGGGGTTGGCGGAGCGGAAGGACCCGGAGCTGGCCGGCTTTGGGCGCCGCGTCATGGCCGAGCTGCAACGGTTGGTGCACTGGGCCCACGCGCCGCCGACCGCTGGGGAGGTGCAGACCTGGTATATGCGCATGGTGCACCTGCTGACCCAGCATCGGGAGCGGCAGGATGAGGCAGGGACGTTTGCCCGCACGCTGGAGCGGGAGATGGGCGCGCTGTGGACGTTTGTGGTGGAGGAAGGAGTTGACCCCACGAATAACCGCGCAGAGCGGGCGTTGCGGTTCGCCGTGCTCTGGCGCAGGATGATGCAGGGCACCTACAATGAGAAGGGCGATCGCTGGGTGGAGCGCCTCCTCTCGCTGCGGGAGACGTGTCGCCTGCGGGGCAGCCCCACGTTTCCTGTCCTGGTTGAAGCGGTCACCTGCTCCTTCAACGGCCAGCATCCAGATGTCTCCTGGATCTAACTGCTCTGACCCCCTGAACGATTACCTTTAGAGAATGTAAGCCCACAGCTGTCGCTATAGACCCCGCACCGCAAAAAATTTTGCGTGCGCCCCTTACCTACTTATGAGACGATTCCTGAGCTGAGAAGGCAGCTTTTTACCGAAGGACCAGCTCGTGGGTAGAGAAAGGTCCAAGCTGATGCCGAGATGGCTAAATACTACACCCGCAAACAGACCCCTGTGCTTGACTTACCACTATGTCTCCCGCAGGTCTAGCCCGAATACGCGATCCCGCTTCTTGTGGAGGCCTAAACTCCTTACGCGTGTCTAATCTCTCCCAAGGGGGAGGAACTTCTCTCCTTGTATCCTCTACTCCCTCATCTCTCGATTTACTCTCGCGTCGAGAAAAACATAACAAAACGGGAGGGGCCTTAACATGAACATGACACCCCGGGATTCTGCTAAAGCCTGCATAGATATTCTATTCAGACTTGGGTACCGCACGAAGGACATTGCCTA
>CAZAYE010000730.1:0-1078 GCA_964489255.1 uncultured Enterobacteriaceae bacterium | reverse complement strand
CGAAAACCAGTCCTAGCACTATCTCTCGGATTTATAACGAAAGTCCGGCCTGGCCTGTGAGTGAAAAATTAGCGACTAAGCTATGCAAGCTAGTAGTAACCGGCTGCAGGGAACGCTTGAAAGTGCTCATTCGGTACCTTCCGATGAAGGTAATAGAAGCTTGTCACGACGGAGGTGCGATCGTGAACGAAAAGGTCAGATCCGAGATCCACAGTGCGATCTTAAGGACGCTCATCAACCTACTGGCTGCAGATTCTCCACCGATACCCCTACCACCGGGCATGGCTGCTAGTCTTGCCTCACTCGGACCAGACCTATACCTGATTAAACTTGATCCGCATCAAGACTCCAGTGGCGATCAGCTGCGTCTCTTAATTCACGAACTAAACCATCTGATTCAGCGACTACGTGCTCAGCTACCCGAGTCGAGGGATCCGCACTATCGTGAGCCCGAGTTTTAGCAGCTCCTTGCCAAAGTTTCTACCCGATTGTAGCAAACTTGGAGCTGATCCTTGTGAAAAAAAGCGAACCTATGGGAGCGAACAGATATGAAATCGATTCCAGGAAAAGAGCATTTAGAAATAAGCGACTTGGTGACTTTCGATCAGCGAACCACGTCGATGGCCCGCTTACCCCAGGAGATTACTTGGAGTGCGCGCCGTGACCGACATAAGCATGATGAAAAACAATTGATGGGAGAATACTGTGCGCGGCACGATTTCCTCGTCCCGGAGGGTTTAAATCCCGAAACTGACCATCGCGAAACGGTCGCTTCTATTCTTGTCAACCAGGGTACCACCCCCAACATCGTTGTCGAGGAAGCGCTGCAATGGATTAAAGAGAACCAAGAAGCAGGACCTTTTGATATCACCTGGTATACGCCTGGCGCCCTGATTCCGGCAACCCTGCGTGATTTCAGACTGGAAAATCCACATTTACGCACCGCAACACAGTTGTTCTTGTTCCCCGGCAGAGTCGATCTTGAGACCGAGGCAGTCTCCAGTCCCGAGGCAGCCGACTTCGCAGAGCGGCTCGAAAGACGCTTTACCTATGCATTCTTAAGCGCTCACTCTTTTGA
>CAZAYE010000729.1:0-2555 GCA_964489255.1 uncultured Enterobacteriaceae bacterium | reverse complement strand
CCGCGCCCCCAGGATTACCCCTGGCACTTATATCCCCACCGGTCGCAGTACCCCCAAGGCCGCCTGCTTTGGCTGTCTCGGTGGCGTTCGTGCCTGAGCCTGCACCGAGGGCTCCACCATTGGCGGTGATGATAGAAGTAGTACCGAAAACTGAATTACCGCCCGCTGTGCCATTTCCACCGGTGTTGGCGCCTGCGCTTCCGCCTGCCCCGACCGTGACACTCTCTGTGGCTCCCAGCGATGCTGCCATGATCCACTTCTCGCCGTAGCCTCCTGCCCCACCGCCACCACCCGCTGAGGCGCCCGTAGTGTTTGTGTCCGCGCCACCGCCTCCTCCTCCCCCACCCACAACAATCACCCGGGCAAAGAGCAGCCCGGTCGGTTTGGTCCAAGTGCCGCTGGCTGTAAACACTTGCACCGACACAACTCTAGCTCCCCCCGCCACGTTGGTGAGCTGCGCGCCGTCGCCGCGAAAAGAGGTGGCGTTGACAGTTCCCGTGACATCCAAAGTGTAGCCGGGATTGGTGTTGCCGATCCCCACTCTGCCGGTTGAGGGCTGGACGGTAAGCGGGGAGGCCTGGGCGTAAAGCTCGGCTGCAAGCGCGATCACTGTCGCGGTCACGATGGCTCCAACCCACAGTGCGCAGAGTGGCAGCAGGAAATGCTTTTTCAGCCAAGCGGCGCTAATCCTTTGATGCATCCCCATGACGTCTCCTCCTTGAGGTTTTCAGTTGAAAGTTCCAATCGTTCAAGCTGTTCAACCGCTTCGCTCCGTTCAAAACGTTGCACCCGTTTTCACCCCTTACCCCTTACTCCTAACGCCTTACCGTCTTACGCCCTTTACGATGTCGATCAAAAACCCCTTGGCCTCGGCTGTAAGGGTAGAGCCATTGATGCGCGAGATCAGATCTGAGCGCCACTCATCGTCAAAGTTCTTGATGAGCTCGCTCTTGGGCCTAAGCACAATGTTGCCGGCGGCATCGCGCATGTACTTTCTCGCATTGGCTCCGGCCGGTACGGGGCTCGTGGATAAATCCAGGTTATCGTAGTAGCGGGTATCGTACTGAAGCGTCTGGTCCCCGACATCGACCACGTACCCCGTGGCCTTGTCCACCACGACCCGCTGCTGGGAAAGAGCGGGAGCAGAGGAAAAAAAAAGCACTCCTGCAAGGATCCAAAGAATTACAGTCACCCTTGAAAGTTGGCTGCTGCGATACCGTAACCCCTTCGCGAGCCATCCTCTAAAATCATAGCCGTTGCTCAGCATGTCTCCCTCCCTGATTTAAACAGCAAAAGCCACGCGCGTTTATCCATGTCCCGTTTTCTAATTCCTTCACCGGCCAAGGCTGCTGCCGACGGTACAGCTATACCTCGTATTCACCCCTTCACGCGTTCTTCCTAGGGGTCAAGAATCGGAATCCCATCAGCTTCCCAACCGATCTTTCAGAATTGACCTAATGTACCTTTTCTTGGCCGTAGTGCCATCTCTCACCAATTCTAGAAGCTGCTCTGCCTCACGCCGATATTCCCACCCCCCTGGTGACGTGAACAAATAAAAGTAAGGAACTAGTGACGGAGATGAATGGGCGAGCTGCCTACAAGTATCCACAAAAGGCTCTTCCCCAAGAACAACAAACCGGAAGTAGTGCCGCCAAAAAATAATCTCAGCCTGTGTACCAAACCTGGATTCCGCCTCATCGAGAACTTTGTTCGCCTTATCCCAGGCAATCTTCACAAAATCGTCGGATAGACGGTGATGACTTGCATAGCCAGGATCAGTACAAACGAAGTATAAGACAGCGAGATTAAGAAACAGATCCAGATCTCCGGTGCTTTCTTGGATGGCCTGCTCGTAAGCCTGCGCCGCCTGAACGGGCTCATCACGTTTTTCGAACAAGGCTGCGTCCTCCTTAGCCATCACCTTACGGCTCCCGCAGCATTTACTCCGGCGTTGATGATTCGGCCATTCCGCACATACACCCAGACCTGCTGCCCATTACGGAACACCTGGGTGAACGCTTGAACGCCAGAACTAACCGCTTGAGGGGGTAATGGGAAATTGGTGTTTAGATTTGCAGGATTCGAGGCAACCCCTTCGAAAACACTGGCGAATCGTTGGGCGGAAGCAGCCGTTGATGGATTTACGTGACCTGGGGCGTCCCTAAAGATGTGACTAGATCTTGACCAATCGAACTGTGCTCTTACGCTGGGAACTTCTGTTGCGGAAGCACTAGCGGCACTTCCAGCACCTGCTGCCAAGGACCTAAGAGCTGCACTCGCCCCGAGAGAACCGCCGAGTGATAGCCCTAAGTCGATTGCCTCCGCAGTTGAGGGATTCACTCCAGCAGCTTGGAGCCCCTGACTAGTAAGAGTGCTTTGTGATTCTCCAGTGAGAAGTTGGCTAAGGCCGCTCGCTGCAACATCTGACCCATGGAGAAATACCGCACCTCCCGCAATAGCCCCGACTCCTGTCCATCCGAATGCAAAACCTAAACCTGCCCCTACAGATGCTTCAGCGGCGCCCCCAAGCAGCCTTGCTGCCCCTGCCGCACGAG
>CAZAYE010000728.1:0-2557 GCA_964489255.1 uncultured Enterobacteriaceae bacterium | reverse complement strand
CCTACTTCTTCTCCAGCTTCAGCGAGACTGAATTCATACAATACCGCAGACCCGTCGGCTCCGGGCCGTCGTCGAACACGTGCCCGAGGTGGGCGTCGCATTTGCTGCACATCGCCTCCACTCGGCGCATACCGTAGCTGCGGTCCTCCTCGGTACTCACAGCCCCCTCTGAGACCGGCTCCCAGAAACTCGGCCAACCAGTGCCCGAGTTGTACTTGGTGTCTGAACTGAATAGCTCAGCTCCACAACACACGCACTTGTAGATGCCTTCCTCTTTGCAGTCGTAGTACTCACCAGTAAAAGCGCGTTCCGTACCTTTCTGCCGACACACTGCGAATTGTGCCGGTGTGAGTTGCGCTTTCCATTCCTCATCAGTCTTCTCGATCTTACCGCTCATACTTTTGTCCTCCTATCGAGTAATGGTCTAGTCACTGATAACTCAAATCGGTAATGTTACGATACGTTTTACAGCAACTCACTCCGTCAAGCGAGAGGAAACGTATGCAGCAGGAGATGGCCACACGTTACGAAGCCCTGATCGCCGATGATCGCATTCACGCCTCGCTCTATACCGATCCACGCATTTTCGTGGAGGAGATGGAAAAGATTTTCTATCGTGGCTGGGTGTTTGTCGGTCACGAGAGCGAAATTCCCCAGCCGGGGGACTTCGTGACGCGCTTTATCGGCGAACAGCCTGTCATCATGGTGCGAGGCAGGGACCAGCAAGTCTCGCTGTTGCTCAACCGCTGCGCGCATCGTGGCACCATGGTTTGCCCGGCGGAGCGCGGTAATGCCCGCGTGTTTGTCTGCCCGTACCACGGCTGGACCTATGACTTGAGCGGTACACTGACTGGCGTCCCCTATCCGGGGGCGTACGGTCAGGCGTTTGTCAAAAAAAACTATGCCTTGCCGCCTGCGCCGCGTCTGGACAGCTACCGGGGCTTTGTGTTTGCCTCTCTCAGTCCAGAGGGGATTTCCCTGGCAGAGCATCTCGGACGCGGGACTCAACTCATCGACCGCGCCTGCGACTTGTCGCCAGAGGGAGAAATTGAGTTAAGCGCTGGGTGGGTGAAACATCGCTACCGCGCCAACTGGAAGATGCTGCCGGAAAACGATACCGACGGCTACCATGTTGGGTTCACTCATCTCTCACTGCTGAAAGTCGTCGGTTCGCAGTACCAACGGTTCGTCGGTGAAGAGAAAAGTATCAAAGGCATCCTGCGTGATTGGGGCAACGGGCACACTGAGATCGAGTGGGCACCGGGATACCAACAGCCTTTCGAATGGTTTGGCGCCGTGCCAGAAGGCAAAGTCGCGCATTATCTTGCTGCCCTAGAGTGCCGGGATGGCAAAGAGCAAGCACGGCAGCGCGTCTTCGACGGACCACCACACGCGATTATTTTTCCCAATCTGTTTCTGGCTGAGATGAACATCGTCCTCTTTCAGCCAGTGAGTGTGGAAGAATGCGTACAGTGGCACACGCCGATGTTCCTCAAAGGTGCACCAGAATTGAATACGCGTTTGCTGCGACAAAGCGAAGCCGCGCTCGGTCCGGCCTCGTTCCTGGTACCTGAAGATGCAACGATTGCCAGCAGAAACCAGGTAGGGCTGCACGTGCGTAATCCGGGGTGGCTCGATCTCCACCGTGGGCTGAACCGAGAATATGTGGATAGCGAAGGACGGAGAGTCTCGCATCTGACCGACGAAACGACGAACCGGGGATTCTGGCGGCAGTACCGCAAGGTGATGGCGGCAGTGTAAAACGTAATCTGTAAAGCATAACTGGTCATTTCTCCTGTTTGTTCTCTGATTTACGTTTTACTCCTTACGTGTTACGCCTTGAGGTTCTAATGGTTTCAGACGCCGAATATAAAGCCATCGTAGATTTTCTCTACAAAGAAGCCCGCTTCGCCGACGAGGCACGATATGGGGAATGGGAAGCGTTGTGGGAAGACGATGCCATCTATTGGGTGCCGGCCACAACCAGCCCAGATGCCGACCCTGCACGACAGCTCTCGCACATCTACGACAACCGGACGCGCATCGCGACTCGCGTGAAGCTCTTGCAGAGCGGCTATCGCTACAGTCAGGAGCCTGCGTCGCCGATGCGCCGGCTGATTTCCAACGTCGAGGTAGACAAAACCGAGACCGGCGAGTTCATTGCCGGCTCGAACTTTCTCCTGATGGAACTCTCCATCCAGGCGCGGCACGAGATGCATCTCTGGGCTGGCCGCACGACTCACAGGTTGCGACAGGTAAACGGGCAGTTAAAGATGGTCGAAAAGAAGGTCGTCTTGGTCAATGCAGCAGAACCGATTCCCAATCTTTCATTTTTAGTCTAGCTCTCCCAACCGTCCATCCTCACAGCGCAGCACCCGCGAGGCGATAGGAACAATCCGCTGGTCATGGCTGGCGATGAGCACGGTGTGATGCTCCTCATCGACGAGTTGGCGCAGACGGTGAATGACCTCTTCGCCGCTCCGTGAGTCCAAACTCCCGGTGGGCTCGTCAGCGATCAGCAGCGGAGGGTCCAACGCCAGTGCCCGAGCCAGGGCGA
>CAZAYE010000727.1:0-2574 GCA_964489255.1 uncultured Enterobacteriaceae bacterium | reverse complement strand
GGGGACTAGACCATCCCCGCCTATTTCTCTTTGAACTTGAAACCTTGAACCTGAAACCTGAAACTCTTTATTGCTGAGCGCCTAATCTCCTCCGGTAGATGGGAAAGTTCGCGCACAAGTCCCGGACTTCATCGCCGATCGTGACCAAAGCTCGTTCATCCCCCACTTTTTGTAACGCCCGCTGGATCAGGTCGGCAATCACTTCCATCTCCGCCTCCTTCATCCCCCGGCTGGTCACGGCTGGAGTACCGAGACGAACCCCGCTAGTGACGAACGGCGGGCGAGGATCGAAGGGGACGGCATTCTTGTTCACCGTGATACGAGCGCGGTCGAGGGTTTCCTGAGCCACCTTCCCAGTCAGTTCGGTCTCGCGCAAATCAAGCAACATCAGATGATTGTCAGTGCCGCCCGATACTAGATGGAAACCGCGCTTGAGCAGTCCGGTGGCCAAGGCTTTAGCGTTGGCAATGATCTGTTGCTGATAGACCTTGAACTCTGGAGAGAGTGCCTCCTTGAGGGCAACCGCTTTAGCAGCAATGACGTGCATTAACGGTCCGCCTTGATTCCCAGGAAAGACTGAGGAGTCCACGCTCTTTGCCAGGCTGCTGCGGCACATAATCATCCCACCGCGCGGACCGCGGAGCGTCTTGTGCGTGGTCGTGGTCACTAGTTCAGCGTAGGGAATCGGTGAGGGGTGTACCCCTGCCGCAACGAGGCCGGCGAAATGGGCAATGTCCACCATCACCAGTGCCCCAATGTCGTCGGCAATCCAGCGGAAGGGCGCGGCATCAAGCTGGCGCGGATAAGCACTATGACCCGCCACAATCATTTTGGGCCGGTGTTGCCGTGCCAGAGCTGCAACCTCGTCGTAGTCAATCCGTTGGTCGGACTCTCGCACCCCGTAGGGGATGACGCGAAAGAATTTGCCCGAGAAGTTGACGGGGCTGCCATGTGTCAGATGTCCGCCATGAGAGAGGTTCATGCTGAGGATGGTATCGCCAGGCTGTAACTGAGAGAAATAGGCCGCCATATTGGCTTGCGCGCCCGAATGGGGTTGGACATTGACGTGTTCGGCTCCGAACAAGGTTTTGGCTCGGTCAATCGCGAGTTGTTCGACCACATCCACATACTCACAGCCGCCGTAATAGCGTCTCCCTGGGTACCCTTCGGCGTACTTATTGGTCAGGACTGACCCTTGGGCTTCGAGCACCGCCTCGCTCACGAGGTTCTCTGAAGCGATCAGTTCAAGGTTATACTCCTGGCGTTCGGTCTCGCGCTGAATGGCAGCATAGACCTCAGGGTCGCACTGGGCCAACTCGCTACTCATGAAAATTCTCCCTCAGCTGAAAAAACGAAAAATCGCAGGGCCTCCGGTGAGAAGCCACTGCGATTCTCCGACCGCGGGCGAGACACCGGCCTCTTAGCCCAGGGGCTACTGATGACTCTCGATGTACGTGACGACATCACGGACAGCACGGATTTTCTCCGCATCCTCGTCCGAGATCTCCATATTGTATTCTTCCTCCAAAGCCATCACCAGTTCGACAATATCCAAAGAATCAGCACCCAGATCCTCGATAAACGACGCTTCTGGGGTGACCTCTTCTTCGCTGACGCCGAGTTGTTCACAGATGATCTCCCTCACCCGTGCCTCGACCGAGCCTGCCATAATGATGTCCTCCTCTCTCTAGCTCATCCTAACGGCGCATGGCGAATAGCCAGCCCGTGCCACGAGACCATCTGTTTCTTCTGCGCCTATACGTACATGCCGCCGTTGATGTTGATCACCTGACCTGTGATGTATCCAGCCAGCGGGCTCGCCAGAAACGCAACAACCTCTGCTACTTCGGTCGCTGTCCCCCACCGGCCAGCAGGAATAAGGCTCACATATCCTGATTTGACCTGCTCTGGCAAGGACCCAGTCATGTCGGTCTCGATGAACCCTGGAGCCACCGCATTGACCGTAATCGCTCGGGAAGCGAGTTCTTTCGCCATCGTCTTGGTGAAACCAATAACGCCAGCCTTGGCTGCACTGTACGCCGCTTGTCCAGGGTTGCCGGTCTGGGCAACGACCGAGGTTAAGTTGATGATGCGTCCTGAGCGCTGGCGAACCATGAAACGTGCTGCCGCTTTCGTGCAGAGAAATACACCTTTCAGATTCACGTCCATGACCCGCTCCCACTCCTCCTCCTTAAGGCGCAGGAGCAGATTGTCGAGAGCCAGGCCGGCATTGTTGACCAAAATATCGAGCTTGCCATGACGCTCAACAAGATTTTGCACTGCGGCTGTCACTTCGGTGCCATTGGTTACGTTGAAGCGACAGAGTTCAGCCTGACCGCCGCTCGTCTGGATGGCGGCCAGTGCCGCTTCAGCCGCGTCTTGGCGTTGGAGGTAGTTCAGTGCCACCACCGCCCCCTCCTGGGCAAGACGTTCGGCAATCGCCCGACCAATGCCGCGCGACGCGCCAGTGACTAACGCAACTTGACCGCTGAGTTTCTCACTCATGCCAGTATCCGACGCGCCTCATCCAGAGCTGCCGGGTCACTGAACGAGACACATGACATGCCTGGGACG
>CAZAYE010000726.1:0-2587 GCA_964489255.1 uncultured Enterobacteriaceae bacterium | reverse complement strand
ACCGCTCGATCTCTTTTCCACCGCGCTCACTGTGTTGCTGTGCGCGATCTGGGGCGGTGCGTTTGTCGGTATTAAGCTGAGCATCCTTGATATGCCTCCTATGGGGTCGGGGGCAGTGCGGTTTTGTCTCACCAGCGTGGTCCTGCTGGCCTGGGCGTGGTATCAGCGCGTACCCTTGCGTTATGGTCGGGAGGAGATCAAAGCCTTGGCCTGGCTTGCTGCCATGTTTTTTTACACCAACATCACTGCTTATGTTGGTACCTCGCTGACGACTTCAGGCCGAGCGACTGTTTTTTTCTACACGCAGCCCATCTTCCTTGCCTTTCTAGCTCCGTATTTTTTGCCGGGAGACCGGCTCACCGCGCGCAAAATGTATGGGCTGGGACTGGCGCTCTGTGGACTGATCGCGTTGTTCTTTACCAAGTTAGGTGGAGGAATGACCTCCACCTTGGCCGGAGACGTAGTAGTCTTGAGTGGCGCGCTCATGTCCGCCTTTTCTGCCATCGCTACCAAGCGCACTACCGGTAAGATTCACCCTGTTGCGCTCATTTGTTGGCAATCCTGGGTGTCCTGGCCGCTGCTGGGGTTGTTGTCCTGGGCGTTAGAAGCGGGGCAACCATTGGTGTTTTCCGGCCGAGCGATTGCTGCCATCCTCTATCTGGGATTAGTTTCTGCCGCCTTCGGTTTCGTTGCTTTCGCCTGGCTCATTCAGCGCAACACCGCCACGCGAGTCACTGCGTTGACCTTTCTCACGCCAGTCTTCGGCGTCGCGTACAGCTGGTTGCTCTTGCAGGAGACGCTGACCCCCATCCAATTACTCGGGGTGCTCGGCGTGTGTTTGGGGGTGTATATCGTCAACAGCGGCGGTGCAGCACGGCTACAACAACAGCGACAAGTAACTGCGCAGGTTCCCTCTCCCTCTGGGAGAAGTAGTAGGGTGCGCTCCGCGCACCAATGAAAACGGTGCATAAATGCACCTACGAAGAGAAGGTCGCATGGCCCTCACCCCGACCCTCTCCTACCCTGCGGGAGAGGGAGAAAAAGCTACTGCCGACTGGCTACCGACTACTTGCTACTTCCGCCCCTGCGACTTCTTCCTCCTCTTGGAGTTCCGCCAACACATGCATCCGCATAGCGAACCATACGGCTGCGCCAATACATGCCACACCAGTGGTGCCGACGGTTAGCGGTGCACCGATGTGCGAAGCGAGCGACCCAGCAAGTAAGCTCGCTAACGGCGGTGTCCCCATGAACATCATGAGGAATAGGCTCATCACCCGACCGCTCAGATGGTGCGGGGTCAGGGTCTGTAGCAACGTATTGGCTGCCGACATCGTCACCATGAACCCCGATCCTACTAGCGGCAAGAGCACCAGCGAAAGCCAGAAGTTGCGCGAAAAGGAGAACAGGAAGAGCCCAATACCAAAACGAACGAGGGAGAAAGCAATGAGGCGGCCCAACTTATTGGGGTCCCGATTGCGGGCCAGAAAGATGCTCCCGATCACTGCGCCGGTGCCGGCTGCCCCCATGAGCATACCCATCCCGCCAGGACCTCCGTGCAAGATGTCTTTCGCAAACACCGGCATCAAGACAGTGTAGGGAGTGCTGAGCAAACTGAGTAAGCTGATGAGCAAGAGCAACAACCGAATGGCGGGAGTATGGAACGCGTAGGCAACACCTTCACGGATGAACGTTGCAGTTGAGACGGTCGGTGCATGTGTGGCAGTCTGGGGAGGCAGCCGCATCGCCAGGAAGCCGCCGATGATCGCCAGGTAACAGATGCCGTTAATGGTAAAACACATGCCCTCTCCCGCATGCGCCACGACCGCACCAGCCAGAGCTGGACCGAGGATCCGGGCGCCATTAACCAGAGTCGAATTGAGGGCGATGGCGCTGGCGAGATCCTCTTTTCCGACGATCTCTTGCAGAAAGGTCTGCCGTGCGGGCATCTCGAAGGTTTGCAACACGCCGGCCATGAACGCCAGGGCAAAGACCTCCCAGACGTTGATCCAGCCGCTCAAAGTGAGTGCACCCAGGATAAACGCCTGGAACATGAACAGCACTTGGGTGTGCAAGCAGATGCGATAGCGATTGAAGCGGTCAGCGATCACGCCGGCGAACAAGCCGAGCACCACGGCAGGAAACTGTCCGGCAAAGGCAACCAGACCAAGCATGAAAGACGACTGCGACAGGCGGTAGACGAGCCACCCTTGGGCCATCCCTTGCATCCAGAACCCGACCCGAGAGATGAACTGGCCGGCGAAAAATAAGCGGAAGTTACGATGACGGAACGCCCGTAGCGCATAGGGGAGTTCTCGACCTGAGGCGGAGGGGGCAGATTCGGTGTGTGTAGGCATCAGTTGAAATTACCTGTCCGAAGCGGAGGCTGTCAATGAAAAGGCTTTTCTGCTCATAAGGTATTTCTCATGAAGATGCTACGGGATAAATGCATGTCTGAGGTAAGAGCGAATCTCAGACTCGCCCTTACGTGAGCCACTATCCTTTCATGACCAGAGCAGGTTTCGCTGACCTTTTCCCTTGCCGCAACGGTCGCTTTGCTTTAAGACGAGAACACGAAATCAACGAA
>CAZAYE010000725.1:0-2588 GCA_964489255.1 uncultured Enterobacteriaceae bacterium | reverse complement strand
CGCGGGCATGACAGTAGAGGGGTCATTCCCGCGAAAGCGGGAATCCAGGACTTCGCACGTGCAACTGGGAACCGCTCTAGGGGCAGCAGCAGGCATGTTTTGGAACGGTCTTATCCCCTGCCCCTATTGAAAAGGGAGGATCGAACGGCAGGTTGCAATACGAGCACGGATGTCGTGGAGTTCAACGGGCAGGCATTTCAGGAAAGACTCCATAGCCATACACTCGGCTATGGTCTATCTTTTGAAAAGGACAAGCGATGATCAAGCGGCAAGGCTATTGCTGATCAAGACCGTTGTAGGCAGACCTTACTGCAATGCAGGCGCTAGCGCATTACGAGCCGTGGTGCTGTTTCCAGTTTAAGATCGCCTTTTCAAGGACGCTCCGGTAAAGCTCTGCGGTTCGCCTCCGTGAGAGGTGCTCAACGATATAGCGGCGCCCATTACGCCCGAGCGTCCGTCGGAGCTCCTCGTCGTGGTATAGCTGCGTAACCGCGTGCACTAGAGCGTTGAGATCCTCAGGCTCGACGAAAATGCCTGCGTGGGCTTCATCTACGAGCTGGCGCGCCTGTCCGTCCACGCCCAGAATGACTGGTCGGCCACAGGCCATGAACTCCAACATTTTCGTTGGAATGACGGTTTTGAAGACGTCGGCTTTGCGCAGCAGCACCAGACAGACATCTGAAGCGCGAATGAATCCAGGAATACTCTCCCTCGATTGCTGGGGCAAGAAACAGGTGTTTGTCAGATTCTTCTCTCGGGCTAGCGCAATCAGGTGCTCCTTGTCGGCACCTTCGCCCACAAAGAGGAACAGGATATCAGGGAACGTACTCTGCAATTCGGTGGCAGCTTGAAGCACCTTAGCCAACCCATGCGCCAGCCCCATCGTTCCAATACAGGAGACAATAAACTTGCCATCAAGATCAAATACATTTTTAACGGGATCCGCAGGACCATCCGGTACGAACAGGTCCGTTTCAACGCCGTTCTCGACGACGGTAATCTTTTCTGGTGGAAGCCCCCACTTCTCGATCAGGTTGTCTTGGAAAGCCTTGGTGACGACAACGATGTGATCGGACGACCAGTAGAGGAAGCCCGAGAGCATCCACAAGAAGCGGGTGAGCAGCGAATCATGGCCTCCGACTCCCGAAGCTGTGAGAGACTCAGGCCATAAATCCCGCACTTCCAAAATAAAGGGAGCACGCCTGATCCGCCCTAGCCACCAGCCTGTCAGTCCGACAAGCAACTGGGGCGAGGTGGCCACAATGACGTCGGGCCGCCGCAGGAAAGTCCCGGTCAGGCAGGACGAGGCCCAGAAGGAGCTATAGTTCAATATCCGCTCATGCGGTTTTCGGTTGGGCAGCGGGACTAACCAGGTACGTACGACCTGAATATCATTGGTCCGCTCACGGTAGATGAGCCGCCGGAGTCTGGCCCGATAGTCTACGGGTACAACACCGGTGGGGTGATTGGGAAATCCGGTCAGGACGGTAACCTCGTGTCCCGACTGTGCCCAGTAGCGCGCGAGCTCAGAGACACGAGCGGCAGGCGCGCCCATCTCTGGCGGGAAGTATTGAGAGACGTACAGAATTTTCAAGGCAGGGTTAGTAGTAGCAGAGTTTGAAGAGAGCCTTGTATAGGAGGGCTGCTGTCCGTTTCGGCCGGCTGCGACAGCAGGCATTCCAACGCGCGGCATACCGACGGAACATCTCCTCCTGGGTCAGCCGGTAAAGGACTTCCAACTGGACGATATGCAGCCGATGGTAGAAGGGACTGGCCAACATCTTCATGCGGGTACCGGACAGCTCATAGAGTGACCAAAATCCAGCATCATAGCGTTGCAGGTTGTTGCGGAGGGTCTGCACCGCCTGCTCGCATAATTGATGGGCAAGCGGCTCGCCCGTAGCCAGAAAGTAGTCGTAAACCCCCCACATAGCCCAGATGAAACCATTAAGGATATGGGTTGGGGGGAAGACAATGTATTCCTCGAACCAGGGTTGCCTCTGCTCGTCTATGTAGGTCACACCGCCCTGGTCCACAGTTTTGAGGAAGGGCTCGAAGGCGCGTTGAGCCACATCGAGATAGGTCGCCTTTCCCGTCTCAAGGTAAGCCCGCACCAGCAGCGAAATACCGTGCCCTTGGGCGAGTGCTGAATACCAGGGGGCCTTGAGCGGTGTGCGATACTCCCAGTCGAAGTGATGATTCCACACCCATAGGCCAGCAGCGTTTTTATCGAGATTCGCAACGAGCCAGTCGGCCACCCCCAAGAATTTATGGTATCGCTCTGGCGCTCCTGTACGCCGGAAGAGGTTGTAGTTACCTAAGCCGAACTGGGCGATGGCGATCGGATTGTACTGGAGCCCAACTGCACCGTGGTAATTGAGGAGCGGGATGCCAGCCGAGTCGTACTGACCCGGATAGTCGGCCTTTGCGGTGAAGGGCATGTAGTACTCTGACAGCTCGTCAGGCCGGAAATGCTCATTAACCTCAGGGATCTCGTGCCAAAAAGTCAGTTGGCTCTGCTGGGGTATGAGATAGGCCGCAAAGATGCGCCTATAGTAGTTCAGACGTCGGGCGATGCGCATAGAGGC
>CAZAYE010000724.1:0-2601 GCA_964489255.1 uncultured Enterobacteriaceae bacterium | reverse complement strand
CAGCTTCTTCCAAAAAAACATCCAGCCCTGGACGGACATCTGGACGCTCATGTTCGCGTTCCAGCACCACCCATGGCGAGAATTGTTTATCGTCGAGGATGTGCAGTTTCCTCGTTTGCGGTACCGTCCGACCCCGTGGCTGGATATCAACGGCAACTGGGTGCAGGACGCCAGTGTTGAGACACAGCTCGTGTACGATACGGACATCGTACAGTTCAGTTTGGCCCGGACTCATGCCAATCTACACAACTTTTTCTTCACGTACCCGGAGCGGTTCAGTGACTTCGCCGTATACCTCAAGCAAATCGGCATCCCGTTAGAAGGGTTTTTTCAACATCCGTACGAGAGGAATCCTTACTTGACGGGAGACGCCCCGGGAACGGAGCCGCTCCCCATCGGCGACGCACAGGGCCTGCCGACCGCTGGCTACCAGCGGTATGGGTTCCGCGTAGGAGAGTTCTTCACGCCCTATTTGTCGTGGGACCGCCGGCTTCCCTACTCGGACATTCCGCCGAAGCTGCAAGAGGTACGCCTCCAGGGAGTCGAAGGCAACCGCCGGGTGCGGCTCGCGCACGAATATGACCACTTGCTCGAGGCTGGCACGCTGCTGCTGAAGGGCAACGAGCGGATCCAAATCGGCGACTACATACAGCTGGTGGATCGTGGACGCAGCGGGCCGCCACCCACGGGAGGCCCGCGTTACTACGTCGAAGTCGTCACGCACGAATTCAGACAGGGGACGACCTCCAGCGATGGGCATTTCACTACACGGCTTGGAGTGACCCGCGGGCGGGGGCACCTGGTGCGACAATACGGGCTGAGGGGGTGAGGCGGCATGCCGCGCACCTGTACTATCTGTACGCATCCTGAGCGGACCACCATAGATGACGCCTTGGTGGCTAGGGCGCCGTACCGGAACATAGCGGAACGTTTCGCAACCTCTATTGGATCCTTGGTACGCCATAAAATGGACCATCTCCCCGCTCATCTGGCCAAAGCCGAGGAAGCAAAAGAGATTGCCCGGGCGGACAGCCTGACCGCGGAACTCAAGCGCATCATGGCGCGGATCAATTTACTCTTCGAGGCTTGTGACCGCTGGCTACGAGACCCCGAAAACCCGGAACAATACGATATTGGCCCCCGGGCTGAGGATGTGAGCGTCACCTACCTGGAGCCAGCCGGAGAGGGCAAGGTGATTCGTCGCAAAGCACGCCTCTCGAAGCTCCTGCCTCAGGTTGAAAAGGACGGGCGAAGCGTCACGCTGGTCGAGGTGAAGTACGCCGACCCACGCGAACTCATTCTCAAGACCGCTCAGCGGCTGGAGGGGCAACTGGAACTGCTCGCGAAGCTCTTAGGCGAGCTGCAGGAGGGTCAGACGGTCAATATCTTGGTGCTACCAGAGTGGCACGCTCTCAGAGCGAAGATCCTTGAAGCGTTAGGCCCATACCCACAGGCACGGATCGCAGTGGCAGAGGCATTAGGGAGACTGAGCAATGGACATGGCGCGTGACCTCGCTAGAGCCCTAGATCCTGCGATGCTGATGGAGCAGGCTGGCCTGCCCCCGGATCCATGGCAGCGAGAGTTTCTCCGTTCGGAGGCCAAGCGGCAGCTCTTGCTCTGTAGCAGGCAGAGTGGCAAGAGCACGGTGACCGCCACCTTAGCGCTGCATACCGCTCTATATCAGGCGCCCTGTTTGATTTTGCTGCTGTCGCGTGCACTGCGGCAGTCACAGGAGAGGATGATTCTGGTAGAGGAATTGACTAAAGCCAGATTCACGCCTGTAAGTCCGCGGTGTATGGTGAAGGGGAAACTCGTCCCCCGGGGAGATCAGGTGTCTAAAGGCAAATTTGGCGGTTTTGTGAAATCGATGTTCCCTCTCGTGGTCTTCCTACTCGCTGCTGCAGTGGCCGGCGCGCAACCGTTTTCCATACCGCAGGATGGTCCTGGATCCTCTGTCACGACCTCTGACGCGCACGGGCGCCGGTATGAAACTGTGCAGACGCCCTCGGGTGGAGTGGAGACGATCGGCCCGCAGGGTGAGATCTATCAGACGGTGCCGACACCTTCCGGGGGGAGCGTGACGTATGGTCCCCAGGGTGAGCGGTGGGAAACAGTGCCAGGACCAGCCACGCCTCCGCCACGCGCGCAAGAGGGCCAGTGAGCCCTCATGCCCTCACCCTTGCACGCAATCCATGGGACGATTCACGCAGGCAAGGGATAGTCTGCGATCAATGGGGCGATCACCCCAGGAGAAGGAGCCAGGGCTGAACAATGTTCAGGCCTTTCTGCATGCAAGGGTGTACCCGTCCCATTGCACGCAACTAGCGATGAACGTTGTTCAGGGATACTCACCTCACAGAGGGGAACCGTCCCCTTGCATGCACGGGAGAGAGTCCCTCCGGACATGCGAGATACCCAGAACGGTGCTCATTCTGGGGCTGCGATCAATGGGACGGTTTTGTCAGTGATCGTTCCGCCCTCGCATACCGCAGTGCCCTTGTTTCACCGTCAGTAGTGACGGTGAAACAAGCAGGGGGCTTTTTTAACCGCTCCCGGGCGAACATCGATAGTGAAACCGTTCCATTGATCGCAGGCAATGG
>CAZAYE010000723.1:0-2617 GCA_964489255.1 uncultured Enterobacteriaceae bacterium | reverse complement strand
GAACCGCCCCTACCTGGCTGGGCGTTGTGCTCTTACTCCTCACTGATACAGGTTGGGCGCAGGAACGCGACCCATTCACCGACGGTACCCGGGACGGGAATCCCCTCTCTGTCGAAGACCTGAGCCCAACGCCCAAGGAGAAGAGTTTCCCTGAGGATGACGCCACCGGACTAGTAGCAATGAACTTTCAAGATGTCGATATTCCTGTTCTGGCTCGGTTCATCAGCGATATTACGAAGAAAAACTTCATTGTTGACGAGAAAGTTCGCGGCAAGGTCACGATCATCTCTCCTCACCAGGTCACTCCAGACGAAGCCTATACGGTCTTTCAGTCAGTCCTACAGGTCAAAGGTTTCACTACCGTGCCGAGCAGAGGAGTGATTAAGATTGTCCCCAGCCGTGAGGCCAAGCAGGTCGGCCTGCCCATGTTGTCGAACGGCTCGCTCGCCGCCGCTGGGGATGAGTTCATTACTCGGTTAGTGCCATTGCGGCACGCCGCTGCCGGAGCTATCGCCCAAGTTCTGCAGCCTATGGTGTCACAAGATGGGCTGGTGATTCCCTATGCTCAGACAAACACTCTGATCCTGACTGACTCGGCAACCAACGTGCGGCGACTGCTAAGTATGCTGGAAGAATTGGATGTAGAAGGAAACGAACGGAGTACCGAGGTCATTCAACTCACGCATGCCTTTGCCGCGGACTTGGCGAAGAAAATCGAAGAGATCATGAAAGAGCAAAGTGGCAGTGAAGGAGCAAGCAATGTCCCGCGAATCAGGTCTGTCACCACGACCAACGCTCCCACTCCGCTCAGCAGCGGACTGACCAATGTAGTGCGGGTCCTTCCTGACGAACGCACGAATTCACTCATAGTTATGGCTAGCCCGCTTGATCTCAAGATCGTTCGCCGCCTCGTTGCCCGCCTCGACGCCCCGCTCCCACCGGGAACCAATAAAATCCACGTGTATGCCCTCAAGCATGCCAACGCTGAGGAGATGCTGCCGGTCTTAGCCGATCTGCTCGGCGCACGGACGGGAGGAGGAAGCCAGGGTAGCCGCTCTATCAGTACTTCCCGGAGAGAACGACGCCCTCGCCGGGAAGAGCGGTTCGGCCGGCAATCTGACCGCTTCGGCTCAGCCATGGGGGAGCGCCTCTCACCGCCAGCGTCAGCGCCTGCCCAAACCCAAGCCACGCCCGGTGCCTCAGGAACTGCGCCAGAGTTCAACAGCGAGGTGTCCATCACGGCCGATCCGGCAACGAATTCACTCCTCATCAGCGCCGCTCCGCAAGATTTCGAAACGCTCAAAAAAGTGATCGAGCAGTTGGATATCCGCCGGCGTCAGGTGTATGTGGAGGCGATCATTCTCGAAGTCAGTGTCGATCGGGCGCGTGCACTTGGCATCGAACTGCAAGGGGCATTCAGCATCAACGGTGAAGGGGTTGGCCTTGGACGAGTCAATCTCAAAGATTTAAACACCGCTCTTAAACACCCGGCGAGCTTGTCGGGACTGCTCTTAGCCGCTGCCAGCAACAAGACAATTGAGCTGCCCGATGGCACCCGGATACCAGCCCAGGTGGCGCTCTTGCGCGCGGCGCAAACCAGCAATGATATTAACGTCCTTTCTGCGCCTACTCTTCTTACTACGGATAACCAGGAAGCGGAGATTCTGGTCGGGCAGAACGTCCCTTTTCTCGCGAGCCGGGCAACAGACACATCCAATCTGGATAATCTCTTCGCAACCGTAGAGCGCCAAGACGTGGGTATCACTCTTCGCCTTACTCCGCAGATTTCCGAAGGCAATTCCGTTCGTCTTGATATTTACGAGGAAGTCTCAGCGATCGTACCGACCACGGTGGGGGACCCCAACCTCGTCGGACCCACGACCTCTGTCCGTTCGGCGAGTACCACCGTGGTCGTCAAAGATGCCCAAACGGTCGTGATCGGCGGGTTGATCTCGGATAACACGACCAGGCAGCGCCAGAGTGTACCCTATCTGAGCGAGCTGCCAGTGCTGGGGAACTTCTTTCGCACGGATGATGACAAGACCAATAAGATCAACCTGTTGATCTTCCTCACCCCACATATTGTGCGTGACGATACAGAGATCGCTCAACGCTCACTTAGCGAACGCGACCGCTTTCGCGACTTTCTGGAAGAGCACAAGGTTCCGCGCCGGTGGCAACAACAGCTCGAACGCCCCTCTTTCGCACCACCGGAAGACAAACAGGCGGGAGGGGTCTTGCTGCCGGCGACCAGATGATCTCGCAGGAATTCAGCCTCTACTCGTCGGTCGCCCTACGCGGTAGGATGCTCATGCTATCCCCGCTTTTCTCTTGAGCGATTTGACAATGCGTAGGGGCACGCCGCATAATCCCCGCCATGGGAGAAGCAACTGGCGGTCCGGCTCCTGCTGAAGCTCGTCGGCTGGCGGCCATCATGTTCACCGATATCGTCGGCTTTAGCCGCCAGATGGGGGCCGATGAGACCCGCATGCTGCGGCTGCTGGAAGTCCATAATCATCTCATCCAACAGGCTGTCAGCGAGCATCACGGCACGGTCATCAAGATTATGGGCGATGCGTTCTTGGTGGATTTTCCCTCTGTCGTCAACGCTGTGCAG
>CAZAYE010000722.1:0-2621 GCA_964489255.1 uncultured Enterobacteriaceae bacterium | reverse complement strand
CATTTGCCATATCCCTGTCGCCTGGATCGACACGTCGACATGCTGTCCCTCTCCATGAGTGTTCCGATGGAACAAAGCAAAGAGGGTCGCGCTGGCTGCTTCGACGCCCGCCTTGACCGCGATCATCGGCACACTAATGCGCACTGGTGGTCGATCAGGGTTGCCGAGAAGGTACTGAAACCCACAACGCGCCTGCAGGGTGAGGTCTGTCCCTTTCCACTGCCGCCGCGGGCCTTTCTGACCAAAAGGCGTAACGGAGGTAAAGATCAGATCGGGCTTGAGGGCAGAGAGCGCCGTATAACCCAGGCTGAGCGCATCAAGAGAGCCAGGCGCGAAGGATTCGATAACAACGTCGCTTTGCCGCACCAGTTCTTTGAACAGCTGCTGTCCTGCGGGGCGAGTGAGGTCGAGGGTAATGCCTTTTTTGCTGGTGTTGAAGGCGAACCAAAACAGACTCTTTTCCGGGTGAACTTCATCTTTATAGAACGGACCGATGGCTCGGGCTGGATGGCCACCAGGCGGTTCCACGATCACCACTTCAGCACCGAGGTCGCCAAGCATCTTGCCGCACATCAAGCCGCTCTCGCCCGTCAGGTCAAGGATGCGGTAGGGGGTCAGCAGATAGTCTTTCTGGTCGGCAGTAGTCATACTTCCCTCTGGGAGCATTCAGCGATCAGCCGTCAGCTTTCAGCCCAGCCCAGCAGAAACGGGGAATCGGAGAATCGGGAAACCGGAGCAGTAAAAATATTTTCCCCGATTCTCCCCGTCGCCGTTTCTCCGGTTCATCCTCGATTAGCCCGTCATCGTCAATCCACCACTCACCGACAGCACTTGGCCAGTGACAAAATCGGCATCCGGTGAAGCGAAAAACGCGACAGCGTTGGCAATCTCCTCGGGTTGGCCTAGGCGACGGAACGGCACTGACCGAGTCATGGCCTCGATA
Source organism: uncultured Enterobacteriaceae bacterium (assembly GCA_964489255.1). Lineage (GTDB taxonomy): Bacteria > Desulfobacterota > Binatia > Bin18 > Bin18 > CAZAYE01. The sequence continues at coordinate 1,678 of CAZAYE010000722.1, read as the reverse complement.
ATACGGGCGCCTTTGTCCCCTGCGGTGACTTGCTTGAGCAGGGCAGTATCAGTCGGCCCGGGGCACACTACGTTGACATTGATCTTAGCCCGCGCAAGTTCGCGCGCCAAGGTTTTTGAAAACCCAATTACTCCAGCCTTACAGGCTGAATAGACTGCCTCTCCGGTCGAACCCACGCGCCCCGCGTCGGAGCTAATGGTGATGATCTTCCCTGAACTGCGCGCGATCATCTGCGGGATGACAGCGTGGCAGAAGCCGATCGGTCCTTTGAGGTTAATAGCGATGACTTTCTCCCAGGTCTCCGGCTTGCTCTCGACAAACGGCTCAATCTTGTCCCAGCCGGCATTGTTGACCAGGATGTCGATCTGCCCCCAGGTATCGGTTACCTCTTGCACGCAGGCGCGTACCTGATCGAGTTGGGTCACATCCGTTTTCACTGCTACTGCCTGGCCACCTGTCGCTCTGATATCCGCAGCCGTCTGCTCTGCTTCGTCCTCCAGGATATCGATGACTGCCACTTTGGCCCCTTCTTCAGCCAGCCGCAGGCAGATGGCACGACCAATGCCGCGACCGCCGCCGGTCACGAGCGCAATTTTATCTTTGAGTCGCATACAGTCTCCCTCGTTCTTTATTTGAAGAGCGGCATGACGTACTTGGCAAACAACTCCAGCGACTTCATGGCTTCCTGGTGAGGAAAGCCGCCAAAGTTCACTTCAAAAATGGGATAGGTAAGGCCGAAGTCCGCTTGGGCCCGCTTCAACCGCTGGGCACAGCGTTCGGGGGTACCAAAGATAATACAGTCTCCCTTGTCTAAGTCCTCATACGTAGCGTTGCCAAAGAGCTTGGACAGCCCCCCCTTATATTCTTTATAATCCGCCGACTGCCAAGCTGCCTTTTGATCCAGACCAGCAAAGAAACGCCAGTATTGGGTAAAGTGGGTTCTCGCCAGCGCATGGGCCGCTTCGTCGGTATCGGCGACGTAGAGATGATACACGCCAAGCACTTCTCGGGTGCTGGCATCATGACCGGCCTCTTTGAGCGCGGACCAGTAAAGCTTGAGTTTAGCCTGTAGATCCTCATGTTTGGGGTAAGCAAAAGGGACAATCATGGGATGGAAGCCCTTTTGTCCAGCCCAGATAAAACTCTCTGGGGTGACGGCACAGGCCGACCAGATGGGCGGGTAAGGTTTCTGGAGCGGCTTAGGCAGGGAGGTAACCTCACGGACCTTGTAGTATTTGCCGTCGTACGAGACGGTGTCCTGCGTCCACGCTTGCAGAATCACTTCTAGAGACTCGTGAAATCGCCCCTGACTTTCCGCCTCGTCAATCTCAAAGAGTTCATATTCTGCCTTGAGCACCCCGCGGCCGACACCAAAGTCGAGCCGTCCGTTGCTCAGCACATCGAGCATAGCGTACTCTTCAGCCGTGCGGATCGGATTGCTCAGGGGCAGGAGGGTTACTCCCGTGCCCAAGCGGATGCGGTGAGTCCGCTGGGCCACGGCGGTGGCAAAAATCGGCGGTGAGGGAAAGGCGTAACCGCCCACGTAGTGTTCAGCGAAGAAGACACCATCAAATCCCAACTCTTCTTCATACTGGATCTGTTCCATCATCTCGCCATAGTAATGACTGGCGGATTTGTAGCGTTCTGGATAGTAGTCGGGAATGTACAATAGGCCAAA
>CAZAYE010000721.1:0-2651 GCA_964489255.1 uncultured Enterobacteriaceae bacterium | reverse complement strand
GTCAGTTGCGCCCGCCGCGCATTGTCCCGGGCCGCCGTCTCGGAGAATCACGTCAAATCGGTCATCTTCATCATCTGTCAGATTATATTTCTGCGCGAACGCCCGACAAGCGGCGAAGTGCTCGGGGACATCGCAGTATGCGCGACAGTCATCTTTGTTTGCGCAATTCTCAAGTTCCGCCACGGGGAAAATAATGCCCGCCTCGCTCTGCGCGAATGCGAACCCGGAAAACAGAATCGCCGCCGACAGGACGAGTGCAGAGGCGAGCGTGGCGCAGGACGCACTCTGGAACGCCGCGACGGCGTTATTCAAACGGGTTTTCATAGTTGAACGGGTTAGTTTTTTCAAGGGGATTCTCCGCAGGCAGTACCTCGCCGAGCGGATTGGCCGACGGTGGCGCGACCGACGGCGGCGCATCTGCCGCTTCCGCGCCGGAATCAGCAGGAAGTTGTGCTGTCGGAGGTTGCCTTTGGGAATTCCACCAATAGAAGTAATACACCATCAATACCACGATGACGACCGCCACGGCGATGACGACCGCCACGCTGTTGTTTTTGTTTTCCATGAACGTAGTGTACACCCCCGTATGGAGAGGGGGTGTTGAAAACTGTGGACGGCTCACTTGGTCGGGGTACTGGGAATTGAACCCAAATCTCACGCACCCGAAGCGTGTATACTGCCATTGTACTATACCCCGTTTTTCTTTCTCCTCAAGCAAGCCAAGCAGTTGGCTTGCTTATCCCTCCCTCACTTCGTTCGTTCGGGCTACTGGGAGTCGAACCCAGCGTCTCATGCACCCCATGCATGCATGTTGCCGCTACACTATAGCCCGTGCAGATACCCCCGCGCCAGTCGCGCGAATGATACCACGATTTCATCCGTGGTGGACCGTGCCGGAATTGCACCGGCGACCTCTCGAATGCGAATCGAGTGTTCTGCTGACTGAACTAACGGCCCAAAAAGTGCGCGGTGCACTTTTTGTTGAGTGCAATACGCGCTCAAAATACCATGAAAGTTATCTGCTCACCAGAATCAGCTTCTCTGTCCTCCCGGCCAGAATCGAACTGACATTACGAGTTCCGGAAACTCGCGTCCTATCCGTTGAACGACGGGAGGATTGCCCTCACTTTCAGAAGATTGTATCTGAAACCCGCAAAAAAACCAGACGCTTCCTTTTTATGCAAAGGTTCGCTACCATTGACACATCGCACCCTTAGCTCAGTTGGTAGAGCGTGTCCTTCACACGGACGAGGCCGTTGGTTCGAGTCCAGCAGGGTGCACACGGCGCACGGGGGCCGTTAGCTCAGCTGGCAGAGCGCATCCATGGCATGGATGAGGTCGGGAGTTCGAACCTCCCACGGTCCACCATTTCACGATTTGCGTGTTTGTGCCCTCGGGTGGCGCCTTTCAGCAAACGATGTGTTGTAGGGGGTTTTCTCTTATCCACCTTTACCCTATTGTCTTGCCGATGGCGGTAAGGATGATGTGCCAGAAAGCGCCATGCTGGACAAAAAGGCCGAAGCGCATGATAAGCGGTGCGCCCGGACTGACTTTCAGTTTGTCAAACACGACCGGGATGATGATGAGCGCCACCACTGCGGCAACCAGCACCGTGCCGAGGCCAAGGGTTGGCAGCGCGACCATGCCTTTTTGAAATTGCGCAATCGTGGAGCTGAAGAGTACGCCGATAATCACCCCCGCATAGAGCAGACCTTGTTCCCAAAGGGGCATCGGACGAGCCGGTGTTTCCGGAGGTTGCTTCGGCAGAGGAGGAGCAGAGGGTCGGGCTTTTGCCTTATAGTCTACGGTGATGATGCTCCCGAACGTCGGTGGCCCATCGTGTCCTTTATTTAGGTTGAAGTAGGAAAGGAGGTTCATCGAAAAAACGCGAGCGTAGGTTGATGGCAGTATAAAACACCGGCGATGTCTGTGCGGCGTGTTATGCACTGCTCGCACCGGGACCCTACTAGTAGTATAGTAGAGTATACGAGCGTATGAAAAAGAAATCAACACTGTGGTGGATGGTCGGCGTTGTTGTGCTGGTTGTCGGGCTGTTTGTGTGGTCGCGCGCTCTCCAAAGTGCCGACCCGGACATTGTCTCTCGCAACGGTCTCCACTGGCATCCGCGGCTTGCGATATATGCCAAAGGAGAACGGATTGGCATTCCCGCGAATATCGGCCTCGGCGCGGTGCATCAGTCCATACATACGCACGAAGACGCGCTGCAGGGAGTTCTTCACCTTGAATTCTCCGGCGTCGTGCGCAAGCAGGACCTTCGCCTCGGCAATTTCTTCCGGATTTGGGGTAAGGACTTTATGGAGTTCGGGCCGTCGGTTACGATGACGGTAAACGGTGAGGAAAACACGGAGCGCGAGAACTATGAAATGAAAGACGGCGACATAATTGAACTGCGATATGAGTAGCGGTATGCGCTCGCCTTCAAAGGAGTAATCTTCCAGCCGACGCTGAGCCGTGTCCCTGTCGGCAAGTGCGGTCATTGTCGCCCTGAACGTCCTACGACGGTTTATGGCTTGAGGACAAACTTTTGGGTGAGGTAGCCGGTAAGGGCGAGTTGGACAGTTGGCGTGAGACCAAGTCCGATGAGCGGGATGAGCGGCATGGCGTTGGTGTACGCCCAGCGGCCTGTGTGC
>CAZAYE010000720.1:1438-2655 GCA_964489255.1 uncultured Enterobacteriaceae bacterium | reverse complement strand
TAATTGCCCAGTAAAAGGGTTGTTCCCATTGGAATCCACGCTTGCTGGAGAACCCATAGTGTGGAGACAGGAGTCCGCTCTGTCGCTCGTTACGCACCGGAACGACCCCATATGGCAGGTAAATAAGAGGAATGTCCCGCACGCGGAAAACTCCCCCATAGACCTCCCCCTTGCCGCGCAGGGTCACATTGATCGTTTTTCCTCCGATACTCCAATCGGCGTTCCTAAAGTCCTCACACTGGCAGGTGGTGAAAGCGCCATTCTCGATATGGTAGGTCTGGCCATACGATTTCTGGAGGGTCTTGCCGGTCAAGACGTATTGGTTCCGCGGGAGACGAATCGTGCCGTTGGTGATCTCACCCGTTTCATTCTCCATCTCTAGGCGCAGCGACTCAGCTTCAATCTCCCCTTGAGGGGCCTTGACCACAACATTACCACGCGCACTCACCTCGTTCGTGGTTTGGTTCACACCAACCGCATCAGCAGTGACCGTGGTTTCTCCCCGAGTGACGACGACGTTCCCCGCTGCCGTGACAGTATCGCTCTGTTCTTCGTACGTCAGGGTATCTGCTCTCACCCGTACTGGTTCTTGCTCCTCTCTAGGGGTTTGCGCCCAACTCTGGAAAGAAACAAACAGAGGAAAGAGCACGAAAACAAGACTGTTGGCCCGTCGCATTACCCCCTCCCCCTTTGTCCCCACCGAGGGAGAGGTGCAACGGTTGGGGAAAAAAGCGGGTAGACTTCGCCAACGAGGAATAAGGAGCCACAAACGATAACGGCCGCATCTCCGCCAGCTTCGGCCATGAGTTGCTCACACGCTTGGCGGGCGTTCGGTATCACCCGCACGGGGCAAAAAGGGGTAAAAGCAGCGTGCAACGCAGCAGGGTCTTCAGCCCGCGCTTGCTGGACGCGGGTGACCACTACCTCGTCCGCGATTTGCATCAACACTGGGATCATTGTTTGCCAGTCCTTGTCACGCATCACACTGAACAATAACTTCACTCTCTTCCCTGACAGCAGGGCTGGCAGTTCTGCGCTCAGGGTCTCAACGGCCTGCGGATTGTGCGCTCCATCAAGCACCACCAGCGGATGCTCAGATACCACATCCAGCCGACCAGGCCAAGTCGCGGTGCAGAGCCCCTGACGAAGGCTTTCTTCGGAGACCGGGAAGAAAGAGCGAATTAACTCCAACGCCGCTAGAGCAACAGCCGCATTCT
>CAZAYE010000720.1:0-1428 GCA_964489255.1 uncultured Enterobacteriaceae bacterium | reverse complement strand
TTCATCCTGCGTGAAGGGCTCCGGCGGCAGCTCCTTGCCGAAGGCTTTCTTCGGAAACCGGGAAGGAAGAGCGGATCACTTCCAGCGCGGCTAGAGCAACAGCCGCATTCTGATGCTGAAAACGACCGCGCAAACCGAGACGTAAGTTTGACAAACACCAGGCTTGTCCTTGATAGACAATCCCTTCATTCGATTCATCACTGATCGTGAAATCTTGACCATGCAGATATGCAGGACTATGCGCCTGCAGTGCCAGGTCGCACAGGAGGTCACGGCTTTCTCCATCGACTTTACCTATCACAATCGGTACGCCCGGTTTAATGATCCCGCCTTTCTCACGGGCAATATGAGCCAGGGTAGGTCCCAGATAGGCCTGATGGTCTAGACCAATACTGGTAATCACAGACACAAGCGGAGAGAGCACATTGGTTGCATCAAGCCGTCCGCCCAGGCCGACCTCGACCACGGCCACATCAACTTGAGCACGCGCGAAGGCACAAAAGGCCAGGACCGTCATCATCTCGAACGGCGTCAATTGAATACCGGCAGGCTCAATTCGCGCACGAATTGCGACAACCTCATCAATGACCTCTTGTTGGCTAATACAGTCGTCACCCAGACGGATACGTTCGCAAAAATCGATCAAATGTGGAGAGGTGAATAAACCGACACGGTAGCCGGCTGTACTCAGTACTGCATGCAGCAGCGCCGCAGTTGACCCTTTCCCATTTGTCCCAGCGATATGGAGAGCAGGAAAGTGACGCTGCGGGGAACCGCAGAGTTGTAATGCAGCGGCTACCCGTTCGAGCTTGAGGTCCATGCGCTCGACTTCGAGATGATAGAGGAAGTCTAGGGTTTCTTGGTAGGTCGGCATAGATGACGCGAGGAATAAAGAATGAAGAATAAGCAGGAAGCAATTCTTCATTCTCATTCTTTACCACTTTTCACTCCCCTTAGTCACTCAGCAGGCTGAGCAACTGGCTCAGCATCCGACGCATCTCCCGTCGCTCGACCACCAGATCGATCATACCGTGCTCGAGCAGGAACTCAGCCCGTTGGAAGCCAGGCGGCAGTTTCTCGCGGATCGTCTGCTCGATCACTCGTGGCCCGGCAAAGCCGATTAACGCCTGAGGCTCGGCTATATTGATGTCGCCCAGCATGCCGAGCGAGGCAGCAACTCCACCAGTCGTAGGATCGGTCATCACAGAGAGATAGGGGAGGCCGGCCGCACGCAGGCGCCCCAGAGCCATACTGACTTTGGCCATCTGCATGAGCGACAGGACCCCTTCTTGCATCCGTGCCCCACCTGAGGCTGAGAAAAAAATCACCGGCAGTCGTTCAATCAGAGCGTGTTCGACAATTCGGGTGAGTTTTTCACCGACCTGTCTCTTATACACATCTCCGAGCCCACGAGACTAGGCATGATCT
>CAZAYE010000719.1:0-2671 GCA_964489255.1 uncultured Enterobacteriaceae bacterium | reverse complement strand
GGATGCGCCGACGGACGGGGACGGAAGAATGAACCGATAGGCTGTCCGCTGAGTGCTTTCTTGATGGTCTGCACATACTCGCGCATGTACTGACGCGGCTGTTCCATCTTCATCCCTAGCGACTCGATCAACGGTCGGTGGCTCACACCGAGTCCTAACAACAACCGGCCGTCAGATAACTCCGAAATAGTTGCCGCGGTCATCGCTGCCAGGAACGGATGGCGGAAGTAGATGTTGGCGATGTTGGTGCCGACCTTGATTCGAGAGGTTGTGAGCGCAATCGCTTCAGCGCAGGCGAGCGCATCTCCCCGACCCTCGTTGACTAGGATTGCGTCAAAGCCTCTCGCTTCTGCGAGTTGCCCGAGCTGGACAAATTCTTTGGGCGAAGCTTCGGTTGCTGTTGAGAGCACGACGCCGAGACGAGACATATATGACTCCTTCCGATGGTCACTGCTTACTTACCTTCTCCTGCCGCCGGCTGGGTTTCAGACTCGGACTTCTCGCCCGGAGAAGAGAGAACTTGTTTCTGGAGTTTCACTGCCAGAGCCCGAGAACTGGCGGTGTCAAAGACCACGACATCTTCTCCAGCGACAGTGAATTGAAAACGACCAGCCTGCGGGCGCATTGCCAGATACAGCAGGATCGCTAACAGAAAAAACATCTGCCAGGTTAACAGACGCAGAAATCGCTCGACCCTTCTGAGGCTAACATCAGCGCCGGAAGTGGACGCTTGGCTTTCTAAACGCGGGTCTTTGGCCGGCATGAATCCTCCTCGCTCGCACGAGCGTTTTTCTCGACGATACTTCTGCCTATCGCGTGCCTCTCCTTTGCGAGCGTTTCTTGAACAGTTCTGGCTTATACAACGGTGCTCTGTATAGAATTTCTTGCGCTCACCTGCACCTCTTTTAGCGTCACTATATCCTCGGTGGCAGGCAAGCGCCTCCAGCCCAAGCGGGTTGCTCAAAAGAAAGGCACAACTGATGAAGTAAGCGTTTTTCCTCGGAGTTCGCCTCACAACTCACAGAGTTCTCCACAGCTTATCCACAGGGCCTGGGGAAAACTCCCTTAGCGTCGGTTGCTCTACCAGGAACACGCTTCCTCGCTCTTCAACATAACGCTTCAACTATAACGCGGAGCCTTGTAGAAATAGGGAAATTTTTCCCATCGATGAAAGTGATGCTTGCAAATTTCTTATCCCTTTGGCAAGCCGAGGACCCGCTCGCCGACAATGTTGCGTTGCACCTCAGAGGTCCCGCCAGCGATAGTCAAAGCACGAGCGCCGAGAGCCGTCCGCGCCCATCTTCCCTGTGCGACGGCAAACGGCGAGTCCGGCATAAGCGGCGCGTAGGCGCCCAACAGCTCAGTGGCAAACACGGCCATTCTTAATCCTAATTCGCTGCCGGCCAGCTTACCGATCGAGCCTTCAGGACCGGGAGGATTCCCTTTCAAGCGACGGGTGAGATGACGGAGCACATTATAGCGGATTGCCTTGCCCTCGATGGAGAACTGGGCCAGCTTCTGACGTACGGCTGGGTCAGTAGTGGCCGGTTGCCCATTTATCCGCAGACGCTGCCCCAAAGCGATCAGCTGCTGCAGGGTGGTATCCACTGGCAAGTCAAAACCGATGCCAGAACGCTCGAACATCAAGGTCGTGACCAGGACCTGCCACCCTTGGTCCTTGGGACCGAGCAGGTTTGCTTTGGGAATCCGCACGTCCTCAAAGAAGACCTCGTTGAACTCAGCGTCGCCAGTGATTTGCACAAGCGGCTGCACGGTAATGCCCGGGGTTTTCATATCAACCAACAGACAAGCCATGCCCTTATGTTTCGGCGCGTCCGGATCGGTGCGCACAAACAACTGACAGAACTGGGCTCGATGAGCCCAGCTGGTCCACACCTTCTGACCGTTGATGACGAAAGAATCTCCATCTTCTATCGCACGGGTTTGGAGCGATGCCAGGTCAGAGCCCGACCCAGGTTCTGATAACCCTTCACACCAGAGCTCTTCACCGGAGAGAATTTTCGGGAGGTAGCGTTTTTTTTGTTCTTCGGTCCCCCAATGCATGATCACTGGTCCAGCCATAATCAAACCCAACACATTGGCCGGATGCGGGGCATGCGCGCGCTCCAGTTCTTCATGAAAGATGAGTTGCTCAATCAGCGTGGCCCCGCGACCGCCATACTCCTTGGGCCAGTGAATACCGACCCAGCCCCCTTGGTGTAACTTTCTATGCCAGGCCATCTGCAAGCGGAAACGCTCCTCCGTATCCATCTCCCAGGCAAACTTATCAGGGTCGTAATCGGCTGGCAGATGCGCTGCCAGCCAGGAGCGCAATTCCTGACGAAATGCTTCTTCCTGGGCAGTAAACTGAAAATCCATCGATATTCTCCTCCGCTCTGGCGTATCTGGCTGCGTGGTGGGGGATTGTAAGAGATTCACACCATTCTGTCACCGTCCGCCGTATTGTTTTTTTTCGCGTTCTGTGGTCTGTATGAAAAAGGTACGCAATAATGAGGCAAGAACGTTAGCAAAAGAACTAGAGGCAGGAACGATGGCCGCACGTGAGCGGTATCCGATTGACAACGGCCACTGGGCGACGATGAAAGCCGAGCTGCGCAACACCATGTGGCAGCTGCTGGCGCAGCAGGGGGCGATTCGTTTCCCTGGCGCC
>CAZAYE010000718.1:0-2677 GCA_964489255.1 uncultured Enterobacteriaceae bacterium | reverse complement strand
GGATGTTCGCGGGTTTGGCGAATCGGAGAAGCCACCAGGTCCGTATTCACCGCAACTTTTCGCCCGCGACCTAGCTGGTCTGGCGCAGGCATGCGGAGTAATCCGTGCCCACGTCGTCGGTATTTCCATGGGTGGAGTGATCGCGCAACGTTTCGCCCTGGATTATCCTCAACAGGTCCGATCTCTCACGCTGATGAGCACCTCAAGTGAAGTCGGAGCACAAGCGCGAGGTGCGTGGGAGAAGATGGCCGCGGTCATCGAGGAACGTGGGTTCTCGGTCAAGGCCGACTTCGCTCAGCGAATCTATGCCCCAAGTTTCGTCAAAGCCCATCCTGAGGCTGTACAAGCGATGGCGGCACGGACTGCTACCAATGACCCACGGGCATATGCCGCCGCAGCTCGAGCCATCGGCTCTTATAACTGGACCGCAGAACTGAGCCGCATTCAAGTTCCGACTCTCATCTTACAAGGACTCGAAGATGCCCTCACCCCACCCGGTGGATCCGTGCGCATGAGTCGCGTCCTCCCCCGCTCCCGCTTGCTATTGATTCCCGATTGTGGCCATGTAGTACCCGAGGAGAAACCTGAGCTGTTTACCCACGCCCTCCTCGCATTTCTTGCAGGGGTTGACTTGAGCCGCTGAGGCCCCACCACAATGACACCAGAGAAAACACTCACTCCCTCACCACCGGGCAACGAGCGACGCCGCGTCCTGCTCCAGCTTATTCCAGCATTCATTATCGCGGTGGCTGGCGTGACCTTTCTCTGGCAGAGCGGCTTATGGCGAGCGGCATTTCCTAACCGATCAGCAGCACCGAAAGGAGACTCTATGGCGCAAGAACGGATACCTGCCCCGGAACTAGAAGGAGGGGTCGCCTGGCTCAATACCGATCACCCGCTCACGCTCGCCAGCCTCAAAGGCAAGGTGGTGCTGCTCGATTTCTGGACCTACTGTTGCATCAACTGCATGCATATCATTCCAGACCTGAAGAAACTGGAGGCGAAGTACCCCACTCAGCTCGTAGTCATTGGCGTGCACTCGGCGAAGTTTCCCAACGAACGCGAGTCCGACAATATTCGTCAGGCTATCCTGCGCTATGAGATTGAACACCCAGTGGTGAACGACGCCGAGTTCCGGATCTGGCGCCGCTACGGCGTGCCAGCGTGGCCGACCCGCGTGTTAATTGACCCCCAAGGCTATGTCGTCGGCGGCGTCTCGGGCGAAGGCCACTATGACACTTTCGATCGTATTATCAGCGAGCTCATCATAGACCACCGCGCCCGCGGTACGCTGAACGAAGAACCAGTGCAGCTCGCCTTAGAAAAATCACGCTTCAGTACACCAGTCCTGTCATTTCCTGGGAAAGTACTGGCGGATTCGGAACGGGACCGGTTGTTCATTGCCGACTCCAATCACAATCGTATTCTGATCACGACCAAAAGCGGAAGGATCCTCGACGTCGCAGGCTCAGGTGACAGCGGCCCCGCGGACGGAGCGTTTGCCGCCGCGACCTTCAATCACCCGCAAGGTATGGCGCTGGATGGCGACCTGCTCTACGTAGCGGATACCGAAAATCACCTGATTCGGCAGCTCGATCTGAAGGCACGGACCGTCACGACCATTGCTGGCACTGGCAACCAAGCTCTCGGGCGCTATCGGCGTGGTTCAGCGCGGGAGGTCGAGTTGAGCTCGCCTTGGGACCTCGTCCTGGAAAAAGGTATTCTCTATATTGCCATGGCCGGTCCCCATCAGATTTGGGCTATGAATCTGCAACATCAAGAGATTGGCCCTTATGCGGGCTCTGGTCGTGAAGCGCGCATCGATGGTCCCTTGATGGAAGCAGCCTTGGCCCAACCGAGCGGCATCACTTCTGATGGCACCAATCTGTATGTAGCAGATTCAGAGATTAGCTCGATACGCTCCGTCAGCCTCGACCCTAGGGGACACGTTTCCACTGTTGTGGGACTTGATCTCTTCGAGTTCGGGGATGTGGATGGTCAGGGAGAAATGGTGCGTCTTCAACATCCCTTGGGTGTAACCCATCACCATGGTGTGTTGTATGTTGCCGACACCTACAATCATAAAATCAAGGCGATTGGACCGCGGCTGGCGACAGCCACGACCTTCCTGGGGACCGGCAAGCCGGGCTTGCGTGATGGGGAGATCGCCCAGTTTTATGAGCCTGGGGGAGTCAGTGTCGCGGACGGGAAACTCTACATCGCTGACACCAACAACCACGTCATCCGAGTAGCTGATTTGCAGACCAAACAGGTTACCACACTGCAGCTGACTGGCCTCACCAATGGTGCTGATTCCGACAGGGCTGAGGTGTGGCCCAATTTGGAGGAAACCGTTCTTCCCGGTCAGACGCTGCGCACCAGGCAGAGTAGAGTGACCCTGAACATCACAATGCCCGCTCCATACAAACTCAACCCCGGATCGCCGGTAGACTATCGTGTCGATGTCCGTGGCATCGCCCCGCAGCACGGTAAGCGAATCAGCATCACAGATGGACAGTTCCCACTCCAGATTCCTCTGCTGCTGACCACCGACAAGGCGGAACTGCAGGTGACCACCAGTTTTATTTACTGCCGGGATGGTAATGAAGGGGTGTGCGTGATCAAGTCGCTCCGCTGGACCGTGCCCGTGCAAACGGCCAGCAATGGGAGTGAGGAG
>CAZAYE010000717.1:0-2678 GCA_964489255.1 uncultured Enterobacteriaceae bacterium | reverse complement strand
ATTCGCAGCAATTCTCCAGAAGCAAGCAGGTGACGGCTGATAAAGTCGTACCATACGCTCTGACCATACTGCCTCAGGTCGAGTACCTGGCTTGCCATGGTTCCTCCTATGATCTCGAAGCAGCCGAGTGTTTTTCTTTCCGTCGAATCGCTGTTTGCAGTGCGCCGATAATATGCTCGACCGTCAGCCCATAAGCACGAAACAGTTCTTCAGGCGTACCTGATTCTGCAAAGGTGTCGGGTAAACCGACGAACTCCATGGGGACAGGGCAGCGCTTGACCACCGCTTGGGCAACCAGGGAGCCAAGACCGGGGCGACTGAGATGTTCTTCGACGACTACGATCGCCCCGGTCTCCCGGGCGGCAATTTCAATAGTGGATTCGTCGAGCGGCTTCGCGGTGTGGCAATCAATGACACGCACATGAATGCCCTTGCGCTCGGCCAGCTCTGCCGCCTGACAGGCCAAGGCCACCATCAGACCGTTGGCGATGACGGTAACATCGTCACCATCAGAGAGGGTCTTGGCCCGACCAAAAGAAAAGCGCTCGCCCGGCGCATAGATTCTGGGAGCTCGCGGTCGACTGACCCGGAGGTACACCGGCCCGTAATGTTCAGCCGCCGTCCGCACCAGCGCTCTTGTGGCAACTTCATCGGCCGGAACTGCGACTGTAAACCCTGGCAAGCTGCAGGCTAAGGCAATATCCTCGACAGACTGCTGAGAGGGACCATCCTCACCTAAACTAATGCCACCGTGTGAACCGACAAAATTAACGTTGACCCCCATGTAAGCACAGCAAATGCGTAGTTGTTCATAGCCTTTACACAGGAGAAAGGAGGCGAAGCTGGAGGCGAAGGGAATGAATCCTCCCAAGGCGAGACCTGCGGCGATAGAGCACATATTGGCCTCGGCAATGCCGACGTCAAAGAACCGCTCCTTATACTTCTTTCCGAAAAGCGAGGTGTAGGTAGACTTCGAAAGGTCTGCGTCCAGAACGACGATCTTGGGGTTCTCCTCTCCCAACTCAGCCAGCGCATGACCATATGCCTCGCGCGTGGCCATTCCCAATGCCCATTTTGCCGGCCACCGCTTGATCATAAGTTGGACTCCTCAGCGATCTCGGAGAGCGCCTGCTGGACCAACTCAGGCTTCTCAGGCACGCTCCCGTGGTACTTGAGCTGGTTCTCCATGTAGGAGACCCCTTTCCCTTTGACCGTTGCGGCGATGATCACTGTCGGTCGGTCGGTCACTCCTTGGGCCTGGTGAAAAGCCGCAAGAATCTGCTCGTAGTTATGGCCGTCGATTTCCAGCACATGCCACTGAAACGAACGCCACTTGTCCGCTAAAGGCTCCAAGCTAGTGAGTTCCTCTATACTGGCGTCGAGTTGCAAGCGGTTGTAATCAACAATAGCGCAGAGGTTACTGAGCTTTTGGTGCGGAGCAAACATGGCCGCTTCCCAGATCTGTCCTTCCTCACACTCGCCGTCGCCCAACATCACGTAGATACGCGCAGGGCTGCCTCGTAATCGAGCCGCCAGAGCCATACCAATCCCCAAGGAGAGACCGATACCGAGCGACCCGGTTGAAGCCTCAATGAGGCCAAGCTTGCGGCGGTCCGGATGGCCCTGCAGTGGGCTACCAAAGCGGCGTAGCGAGGTGAGAAGATCTAGAGTGATGTAGCCTGCCTCGGCTAGTGCGGCGTAGAGCACCGGACAGGCATGACCTTTAGAGAGGATAAAGCGATCACGGTCCTCCCACTGCGGATCATTCGGACGGTGGCGCATCACCTGAAAATACAGGCAGGTGACAATATCAGCGGCTGAGAGGCTCCCTCCAGGATGACCAGATCCAGCCGCGGCCAGCATCTCAATGATCAGACGGCGAATGCGCCGGGCCCTGTGCCTGAGCTGTTCGATGTCCGTGTCATGCTCACTCATGGCCACCTCACTTTCCCGGCAATGAAGAAACCACACTCGACGCAAACCGTCCAGGTAGAGTACTCAATCTCGCTTCCATTTGTCAAATCCTCAAGGTCTTAGGGGCCTATTTCTTTTGGCCTGGAGGTGAGTCTCCAGGGGGCGCAGCGCGCGTTGAGCATTAAGAGAGGCGGCTGGCGGACGGGTCGGCGTGCGAGAGACTATGGGTCAGCGCTCGGGTGAGGATCTGGTAGAAGTTCAGGACCAGCTGGGGGTCGTACGTCCAGAGTTGCTTGACCTGCTGGCGGGTGAAACGGAGAGTCTGGACCGTGGTCCCGGCGGTGGCCGACGCCGTACGCGGACAGCCGGTAAGAAAAGCCATTTCTCCAAAAGAAGAGAAGGGACCAAGTCGGGCCAGATCTAAGGAACGCTGATCGGTCAGAGTGCAGACAATGCGCACCCATCCTTCAACGATGAGATACATCGCCTCATCCATATCTCCCTGGACTATAATCACAGTCTCGGGGGGGAAGGTATGCTCGGTCGCTACCTGGCGAAGCATTGCCAGCTCTTGGCCCGTGATCTGCCACTGCAGTTCCAAGAATCCAGTCGTGTTCAGAGACCATGTCGCCGAGAGTGCCATAAAGATTGTCGCATATGAAAAGAACTGGAAGATTCAAGCAGGGGCATGGCGTTCTTTCTGAGAAGCAATGATTACCCCTGCCGGCTTCAGGCCGATTTTACTGGACACGAGCGTATCCTGG
>CAZAYE010000716.1:0-2680 GCA_964489255.1 uncultured Enterobacteriaceae bacterium | reverse complement strand
ACCTGACCCTTAGCGAGGCGATGCGGACACGAGCATTTTGGACCCTGAACCTCATGGTCTTGGGCTGTTGTGCCTGTCACTCGTGCATTCTGCTGCATGGCATCAACCACATGACTGATGTCGGCTTGACCGCCGCCACCGCAGCCCGAGTCTCCGCCACCATGGCCATCTTCGGCATGGTTGGAAAAATCGCCAATGGCTTGCTCGCTGACCGGATAGGAGCAAAATGGGCAATCGCGGGATTTTTAGGCTTGCAAGCCGTTATGGTTCCGCTCTTCATCGAAGCCCACACCGCCCCCACCTTCTTTGCCTGGGCGGTGCTCTTCGGCCTCGGCTACGGTGGGCCGATGCCAGTTTACGCCATGCTCTTCCGCGAGTATTTCGGGACCCGCTCGATCGGTGCGATCCTGGGGGTGTTCTTTATGATCGCTTCGCTTGGGATGGGATCAGGTGGACTCATGGGTGGGGTGATGTACAACGTGTTTGGCAGCTATGCGGTTCCGTTCCTCACCAGTACCGGTACGGGTCTCATCTCTGCTTTTCTGGCGCTCACGTTGCCCGCGGCGAAGAAGCCGCAGCCCATACCCGCACGGCAGATGGTTTTACAGCCGAGTTAGAGACGTCTCCTCTCCCTCTGGGAAAGCTCAGCTCTCAGCAAAACGGTGTAGGGGCGAGGTAACCTCGCCCCTACTTTTTGTTATTTGCTATGCACTCATCATGCACCCTCTTCGACGGCTGGATCGTCACAGCCGTTGAAAGGCGTACCGGAGAGACGTAGTATGCTACGGGTCTACTGCCTTTCTTGGCAAATTGATTGGTCTTAGGAAAAACTGTCCATGGACTGCGCGAATTGTGGGAGTAAAAATCGCGAAGGCGCAAAGTTCTGTAGCGAGTGCGCCACGCCGTTGCCCCAGCGCTGCCCCTCGTGTGGAACCGAGAATCGTCCGAACGCAAAATTTTGTGACGAATGCGCGACGCCCCTCAGAGAAAAAGAAACGGGGAAACGGAGAAGGGGGGAAACGGAGAAGGGAGAAACCGTCGGTTCGGACTCTAGACTCTGGATGCTAGATCCTAGACCGATAAGTTACACTCCGAGGCATCTCGCTGAGCGTATCCTCGCCGAACAGGCAGACATGGAGGCCAGGGGCGCTCTGGAGGGCGAACGCAAAACGATCACCGCGCTCTTTGCCGATATCAAGAGCTCGATGGAACTCATCGAGGACCTCGATCCCGAAGAGGCGCGTTCCATCATCGACCCTGCGCTCAAGCTGATGATGGCTGCCGTTCATCGTTACGAGGGGTATGTCGCCCAGTCTACTGGCGATGGGATCTTTGCCTTTTTCGGGGCTCCTCTCGCCTGTGAAAACCATGTGCAACAGGCCTTGTATGCCGCCTTGCGCATGCAAGAGGAGAGTAAACGATACGCCGAAAAGCTGCGACGGGAGAAAGGATTCAACCTGCAAATCCGCGTGGGCCTGAACATGGGCGAGGTGGTGGTGCGCTCAATCCGCAAGGACGACCTCCACACGGATTACACGCCGATCGGTCACGCCACCAGCCTGGCGGCTCGCATGGAAAGTCTGGCCACACCAGGTTCAATTCTGGTGACTGAACAGGTACAACGACTGGCCGAGGGATACTTCGAGTTCAAATCCCTAGGCGCGGCCCGCGTCAAAGGTGTCAGTGAGCCGGTCTACATTTACGAGGTCCTGGGGGTTGGACCCCTGCGCACCCGACTGCAAGTCGCAGCTAGCCGGGGACTGGTTCGTTTTGTCGGTCGCCAGCGTGAGCTCGAGCAGATGAGCCAGGCATTGGCACAAGCCAAAACCGGACATGGGCAGATCGTCGCGGTCAAGGGAGAGGCGGGAGTCGGGAAATCTCGCCTTTTTCATGAGTTCAAGCTGACCTCGCAACGTGGCTGTTTGATCCTGGAAACTTTTTCTGTCTCTCTTGGTAAAGCGTACGCGTATCTCCCGCTCATCGAACTGCTCAAGGATTACTTTCAGATCACTCTCCAGGATGACGAGCGGAAGCGACGAGAGAAAATTACCGGCAAGGTCCTCTCCCTGGATCGTTCCCTTGAAGACACCTTGCCCTATCTCTTTGCGCTGCTCGGGGTCTCTGAGGAGAGCTCCTCGCTTTTGCAAATGGACCCTCAGGTCAGACGGCAACGCACTTTTGCCGCTATTCTGCGACTCTTCGTGCGGGAGAGCCAGAACCAACCTCTCATGCTGATCTGTGAAGACTTGCACTGGCTGGATAGTGAGACCCAAGCATTCCTCTCGCTGCTGAGCGAAAAAATTTCCACCGCCAGGATACTGCTGCTAGTGAACTACCGCTCGGAGTACCAGCACGAGTGGAGCGACAAACTCTACTGCACTCAACTCCATCTCAATCCCTTGGGGCACCAAGAGGCAGAAGAACTCCTCACCACCTTGCTGCAAGAGAAATTCGCAACGCGCGGCCAGCGGAAAAACCGGACCGACGGGAGGTTTCGACAAGACCTCAAACAGCTGATTCTCACCAAGACGGAGGGCAATCCCTTTTTCATGGAAGAGATAGTACGAGCGTTGTTTGAGCAGGGAGTGCTGTTGCGCGACGGCGCAGAGATACAGCGTATTGTGCCATTACCGGCAAATCTGCACCTTCCTCCCACGGTGCAGGGAGTCTTGGCAGCTCG
>CAZAYE010000715.1:0-2683 GCA_964489255.1 uncultured Enterobacteriaceae bacterium | reverse complement strand
GCGCACGCTACGGGAACTGGGCTCATTCACGAGCCGAGCTCATTAGGGTATTGCGCCTGGAGCCTGTGCATCACTTCTTTGGCGTTGTACGCGGCCGGATCATCCGGATGGTGAAAGACTTTGATGAGCGCCGTCGCATAATAATTGCGGGGAAAGACTCCCGCTTTGGCGAACGGATCACTAATGTCAAGGGTGTCGTAATCGAGCAGAATGAAGTGGTCGTAGCCGAGCCGATCGGTCAATTCCGCGCAGCGATAGAGGAGAAACAGTTCGACCTTGTCTCGTGATGTGTAATTATTACCCTTGAACCGCACACGATAGGTCGTCTCCTCCAAGGGGAAATCGAGGTATCCGCCAGTGATGTTTTCGCGTTGATAGGCAGTAGCACAGCCCGCCAGCGAGATGAGCACGGCCACAAACCCGGCCTGCACGAGACGAGGTAACATCCCTTCAGCGCTCACTCGGTTTCGCATGATGCACCTCCTAGGACCTCTTCTTCAAACTTTCCTTCGTGATCTTCGTTTCTGTTCCCAGTGACGTAGCCTGCTGTGATGTCGATCCCCATACCAGAGCTCTCCTTCGCTCATCGGGAGAAGTTTCTGCTCGGCAGAGCAGCTCCAGAAGTACCTGGCCTCGAGGGAAGAGATGCGCGAGAAGTTCGAGGAGAAAATCGGGGAGAAGATCGAGGAGAAGGCCAAGAGCGGCAACTAGCGCTTAGGAATGCTTCAATCGTCACCGGTTTAGACAGAGATTTGAGACAGAGACAGAGAAAGAAGAAGACGGGGCGGTCTCTATCTCCGTCTCTATCTCTGTTTATCACTTCTTGAATTCCATGAATTCTAAGACCGTGCCGTCCGGGTCGTGACAGCAGAAAAAAACCTGTCGGCTGCCGCCTAAGCCGGTTTCATGGGGCTCGGTGAACGGCTCGATGCCCTTTGCCTTCAGCTCTTCATATGCCTTCCAGGCATCCTTCACCTTAAAGCAGATACGAGCGATACCTAGATGTGCGAGATGAGGGTAGGGCTTCCCCTCCGCCTTGGGCTCGACCCATTCTATTAAGTCTATGCGAGTCGCCCGCGGATCGTCACCGAGGACGAGCAACCGTGCTCGTCCCCGACACCCTTCAGGGAGACCTAAGGCTGGACCCAAGCCAGGCTCAATCGGTGGCTTCTTGTCGTCAGTTTTTTTGGTGGCGAGCGTGTTCGGCGCCTTATTGAAATCCAGTAGTTCTTTGAAACCAATCAATTTGTAGAACTCAAGCGACCGTTCCAAGTCCGAGCAGTTGATGTTGACGTGAAAGATTTGCAGATTGTCCATGGTGTCCTCTTTCTCAATTTTTCTTCCTCCTCAGCCAACGGCAAGCCGGGTTGTTTGCACCCGCCTGCTGTTCTATCTCCTCCGCTCGGCCTGGGTCACATCCCGCACTGCGCCGCGGGCAGCGCTGGTAGTGAGCGCTGCGTACGACCGCAGAGCGGCGGAGACGGGACGCTGACGATTACGCGGTTTGTAAGCGTCTGGGTCTTTCGCTTCCATCCGTTTCCGCCGCGCCGCCAGCTCTTCGTCAGATACCAATACGTTGATTGAGCGGTTGGGAATATCAATGCGAATCAGGTCGCCCTCTTCGATCAGTGCGATCGCCCCGCCTTCTGCGGCTTCGGGTGATACATGACCAATCGACAACCCGCTGGTGCCACCGCTGAAACGTCCATCTGTCAGCAGCGCACACTTGGTGCCGAGTTGCTTCGATTTGATGTAAGAGGTGGGGTACAGCATCTCCTGCATACCGGGTCCGCCGCGTGGTCCTTCGTAGCGGATGACGACCACATCCCCAGGCTTGAGTTGGTTGCCAAGGATACCGACGCACGCTGCTTCTTGGGATTCGAAGATACGGGCTGGACCTTCCATCACCCAGATTGATTCGTCCACACCAGCGGTTTTCACAATGCACCCCTCCTGAGCAATATTGCCGTAGAGGACTGCCAATCCTCCATCCTGGCTATAGGCGAACTCCACCGCCCGGATACAGCCATTGATGGCATCGCGGTCAGGGGTGTCGTAAGACTTATTCTGTAAGAATGCCTCTTTGGTCCGTACATTGCCTGGGGCGGCAAGGCTCCGTCGGTGGGCGAACTCGTCGAGGTGCTCGCGGCGGATATCGTTCTTTTCGATCATCTCACCGAGGGTTTCGCCTGTCACGGTCATGACATTGGTATGGAGCTTCCCAGCCCGCTCCAATGCACCCAGGATCGTCGGGATGCCGCCCGCCCGCGCACAGTCTTCGATGTGATAGCGGTTGTAGGCGGGCGCGAGCTTGCAGATACACGGCACGCGACGCGATAAGCGGTCGATATCCGCCATAGTGAAATTGACCCCAGCCTCTTGAGCCGTTGCGAGCAGATGCAGGACGGTGTTCGTCGATCCGCCCATCGCGATATCCAGCGTCATCGCGTTTTCAAACGCCTCGAAGGTGGCAATGCTGCGCGGCAGCACCGATTCATCCCCGTTGAGGTAATAGGCTTGGGCCATTTTGACGATGCGCTTGGCGGCACGCTCAAAAAGTTCCCAGCGCAGCGCGTGAGTGGCCAAGGTCGTCCCATTCCCGGGGAGAGCCAAGCCGATCGCTTCATTCAGGCAGTTCATGCTGTTGGCGGTAAACATCCCGGAGCAGGACCCGCAAGTCGGA
>CAZAYE010000714.1:0-2698 GCA_964489255.1 uncultured Enterobacteriaceae bacterium | reverse complement strand
GTCAGCGCGAGCGATCCGGTCAATGCGGCGCAGGACACCTGGGCCCTCGAGCTCCAGGAGTTCGTCGAAGGCGAGCAAATGGATAGAGAGTAAAGTCGGGTGAGCTGCGGCTCACCCGACGATTCTGCGTCAAAGAGGCTGCGGCCGAAACGGTGGCAACCAACCACAGGGGAAGGAGGGAAAGCGATGAAATATCTAGTAATCAACAAAGGGCCGAAGACGGGCGTGTCGTTAGCAAACACGCCACTGAGCGCTCTCCAAACCTTGAAAGAGTGGCTCGCAACAAAGCGGGCAGACGGCACGGCCGACTTCTTCTACGGCTTCGTGACCACAGGCGGAGTCTCTATCTGGAACGCGAACTCCCATGAGGAGGTGATGCGCATACTCAGGTTAAGTCCGGGCTGGCCGTTTAACGAGTTCGAGGTACATGCGCTCTGCGACATCGACCAAGCTGTCGACGCCATGATTGAGGCACGCCAAAAACTGAACCAGTAACCATCAACAGGGAGCACCGTAGGGTGTCGCCGTTCCAGGGGATGCATTCCGTAAAGCAGTAAAGCTTGGGAGAGACGGCAAAAGTGCAACGTTGCCCTCCAAGTGCAAGCTCTGGTGATGAACAGGGAAGGACAAAGCGAAGTATCGTCCACCAGGCAGAAAAAGGAGGGAGAAGCCATGGAAGCATTAACAGGAAAAGCGGTATTATAGGTGCACCGACAAAAGTCCCTTCGGAGTATACTAATGCCGCGTATTTGCGAGTTCTTCGGTGTCGTCATTTACATGTACTACAATGACCATCGCCCACCGCACTTTCACGCGGAATATGCCGAGCACGAAGCGTTATTCGTGATCGAGACCCTGGAAATCCTGGAAGGCGAATTGCCGCGCCGTCCGCGGGCTTTTGTCGTCGAGTGGGCTTCGCTTCATCGGCAGGAACTTCGTGCCAATTGGGAGAGAGCGAGACAAGGCTTGACGCTCCATCCTATTGAACCGCTGGACTGAACGAGAGGAGTCACATCATGCCACGCCCGGTCCGCATTCGCACTGTCGAACCTCTGGAAGGTTTCAAAGTACGCCTGGAGTTTACTGACAACACGGTGAAGGAAATTGACCTTGAGCCTTACCTGCACGGCCCGATCTTCGAACCGATTCGGACGGATCTGCAGGTGTTCCGCTCAGTGAAAGTTGACTCTCGGATGGGCACGATTGTGTGGGACAACGGAGCCGACATTGACCCGGACGTCCTGTACAAAGGTCTGACACCTGCCTGGATGGAACCGGAACAAATTGCCGAGGATGACAGAGCCGCACGCACCGGCTAACAAATCGATGAAGCTGACCCCAGCCCGCTAGGCGGTCTGGCACCGATGTGTGTTGTGTTGCGTGTGGTCAGTGTGCGGAGGTGTGGGTCAGCGCCGATCTTCTGGGGTTGTTGCAGCAACTGGGAGCGCTCCCGTCACCAGGGGAGAAGACGAGTCCAAGATAGTCTCGGGGGTTGATGTTAAGATGTTTGCGCCTAATCGCGACGCACTCCTGAAACTAGCGGCTAAGTACAGAGCGAGATTCAAGTTCGATTGACGAGGCTGCCAGGCTGGCAAGGATAAAATGGAGAGATGTGTGAACCGAACAATTACCATCACAGTCAACGGTCAACGATACACCGACGACGTCGAGCCGCGCTTACTTCTGGTCCACTATCTGCGCGACGTGTTGCATCTTACCGGCACCCACATCGGCTGTGAAACGAGTCTGTGTGGCGCGTGCACCGTCATTCTAAAGGGCCAAGCAGTCAAGTCCTGCACAGTTCTGGCTGTGCAAGCTGACGGCGGCGAAGTCCTGACCGTCGAAGGGTTGGAGACGGATGGAAAACTCCATCCCCTACAGGAAGGCTTTTGGGAAGAGCACGGGTTGCAATGCGGCTACTGTACTCCGGGCATGATCATGGCGGCGTACCAACTCTTGCAGCGCATTCCCAATCCCACCGAGGAACAGATCCGCCACGGCCTCGAAGGTAACTTATGTCGTTGCACTGGATATCAGCATATTGTGAAGGCCGTACAGTATGCGGCGAAAAAGGGATTGGGAATGAGGGATTAGGAGTTGGTTCTGTTCCCAGCCCCTAATCCCCTAACCCCCAGAGGAGTAACTATGCCCATCACCCCTAAAATGGTCGGTTCCCGGATCAAGCGGCGTGAAGACCCCCGGTTGATTACCGGCCACGCAACCTACACCGACGATCTGCAGCTGCCTGGCATGGTGTACATGAGCGTAGTGCGCAGCATGTATGCGCATGCCAAACTCAGTCGTATTGACGTCAGTAAAGCACGTGAGCTTCCCGGCGTGGTTGCCGTGCTCACTGCCGCGGACCTTGCTGGCCAGACTGGCCCGGTGCCGTGTTGCGTGGATGTGCCGGGCATGAAGCTGCCCCGTCACCCTGTATTGGCGGAGGGCAAGGTTCGTTACGTTGGCGAGCCGGTCGCGGCGGTCGTGGCCACGAGCCGCTATATCGCCCGTGACGCTCTCGACTTCATCGAAGTGGACTATGAGCCGCTCGATGCCGTCGTCGATCCCGAGCAAGCAGCCGAGCCCGGCTCCGTACTCCTCCACGAAGAGTTTGGTGACAATATCGCCTTTCGCGTCGAGGTGCCGAACCCGACGGTCGCTCAGACACTGAGGGAGGCAGACGAGGTCGTCAAACTGC
>CAZAYE010000713.1:0-2699 GCA_964489255.1 uncultured Enterobacteriaceae bacterium | reverse complement strand
GTTGCACAGGTGATCACATGAGGCCATGATGCCCTCCGTTCTGCCGCGCACGGCCATTTTGGACGGCATTGTACCCGACAATCCAGGAACCGCATAGAGGCTCAACCCCTACGGAATGTGGATTGCAGAGTTCCAGCGATTTGGCTATGCAAGAACCGAGACTAACCAGGAGAATGAAGGAAGCGGATATGGCACGAGCATACCAAACCATTCTAGTGGACAAGACGGTTGGAGGCACTCGCTGCAGCTTCCTGTATCGCTACGAAAGACCATGAAGAGGGGATTCGCGCTTTTGTCGAGAAGCGCCGCGCTCACTTCACAGGGAAGTAACTGGAGGTAACCGTGAACAATAAACTGCTGGCGGTCGCGCTTTTCTTGCTGAACGCCGGCGCCTCTTCGAGTTGGGCTGTCGATTTTCAAGGCCTGTTCAACAAAGGGCAAGGGTTTGAAAACGAACAGCGTTGGAGCGAGGCATTTTCTACGTACAGCGAAATTTTGAAGTACGAACCAAACAACGCCCTGGCTCACTACCGCCTAGGCACCATCAGTGAGAAGTTGGGTGCTACCGACACTGCGGTCCGTTCTTACCAGGAGGCCTTGCGTATTGACCCGGGCCAGAGTGATGCTCGCCGAGCCTTGGAAGGGTATTACGTCAACCAAGGTGTCATGCTCCGTCGCAACAACCAGCTGGACGAAGCGACTCGCATGTTCCAACAAGCAATTAGCCTCGGTCCCTCTTCGGCCAATGCGCACTTCGAGTTGGGTCAGGTGTTAGAACAACGCGGGCAGGCCGGTGAGGCGATTACAGAATATCAGGAAGCGATTAAGACCGATCCTGATAAGAGCGCGGCCCACGCGCGCCTCGCGGCAGTCTACGCCACTCAACGTCAATACGAAAACGCTGCGCGAGAGTACCAGGAGGTCCTTCGCCTCAACCCCCAGGATCCAGCCGCCTATCATGGCCTGGGGGTTACCCAAAACGAACTGGGCCAAAAAGATCAGGCGATTGCCTCTTTACAGCAAGCTGTCCGTTTCTATCTAATCGCCGGTCAGCGTGACAAAGCCCAACCGGCATACGATCTGCAAAAGAAACTCATGGCCGAGAAAGGAATGTCCCCTTCTCCGGTTCCAGCGCGGAAAAAGTAACCCGCTTTTCAGAAAGGAACTGCCACTGGTCCGGTAGAAGTCTCTTCCCTTACCCCCCCTCAAGCAGCGGAAAGAGTGCGTGACACAGCCTAGTGAGAGCTTGGGCCGCAGTAGCGCGTGCACGTTTGAGTTCGAGGAGGAAAGGAAGGTGATAGGGATGCGAGATCACGTGGGTCACTGCTTTGAAAGGCCGGATACCGCCCTCAGGCGTTATTAAGCCTTTAATCATGGGGAGTGCCATACCGGCTGGATCAAGGATCACACGGAGAACCAAGAAAGGCAGGCCACGGCTAGCGGCAAAGGCAGCATGGACTCCGCTCTCCATCTCTACCGCAATCGCGCCAGTTGCTCTTCCTTGTTCAGCTTTATCCTCAGGCGTGAAGAGCACTCGCGCACTGGTAAACAATGAGCCTTCGGCAACCGGGACAGCTGCTTGGGAAGCGGCTGTACGCGTGCATGCAAGCAAAGCAGCGTTCACCGGAAAGCGATCGAGCCGTGCTTCTTCCTCCGCCGACCACATGCGCACATCGGGCGCCAAAACGAGCTGGCCGGTCAGCAGACTAGGGATTAACGCCCCGGCACAACCAACGGACAGGACTGCCGAAAATGGCGTGTCAGCAAATCGTTCCAGCATCTGTCGGGTCCGGCGGGGACCAATACCGCCGGAGATCACCACGACTTCCCGCTTCCCGGTAGAGCCACGCCAGATCCTTTCTTCCTCACGCTTAACCTGACGCAATACCGCTCGTACCGCTGCACTTTCCCAAGCAAGAGCCGTAAACACAACAAGCGGTGCGGAGTGGGGTCTAAGAACTCGCGGATCATCCGAGACAGTGCTCATATCGTATACATCTTTCTCCCGTTTTCAGGAGAGAGAGAAAAAGGTTCCATCAATCACAAAGAACCCAACTCTGCTTAGCGGTCTCGCCACCCGATGCGCGCGCCAGTAACATGTCGAATAGCAGAATCGACGGTCATAGCGCCATACAAAATGCCAGCAAGTGGCAGAGTCCAACAGCGCGCGCTCGGAAGCCTGAAGAAACGCACGGCAGGACTGTAGACTATGGCCATAATCGCCCAAGCGTAGAGACCTTCAATCGTCCATAACACAGACCAAGGCAAAGGAAGAGCCGGCCACCCTGCCAGGCTGGCCAGCACCGTGCCGATTCCGCCCCCTACCCACAGCGGCGGCAGCAGAAACATCAGAATGATCCCCAGCGCGGTTCCAGTGAGCCGCACCCATGAGTAGCGGAGTTCGGTGAAAGCCGTACGACGAACCATGACCCAGACCGTCACCAGCGAATGATACACACGCAGGCTTGCGATTTCAGAACGGCTCAAAGACAAACGAATAGACGCACCGAGCGCCTTAATTTGTCGGGCAAGACTCACATCGTCGATAATCTGATCTTTGATGCAGGAGAAGCCACCAGCACGCTCAAGTGATTCAACGGTCACCAGCACACACCCCCCGGCCGCAGCCGCAACGGGACTGCGTGGATCATTCACCTGGCGCATGGGATAGAGGAGGTTGAAGAAAAACACAAACGGAG
>CAZAYE010000712.1:0-2714 GCA_964489255.1 uncultured Enterobacteriaceae bacterium | reverse complement strand
CGTGCAAGACTGATGGTTTGTGGTACTACGCGGCTATTTTTGACACAAATTTCTCCAGATCTATCTCTTGCCACAAAAATGTCAGGCATTCTTAAAGCGCATCTATCATTTTTGAAACTTTCTCTATAATCTTATTGAGAATTTCAATGGCTATTTTTGCATTATAACCACATGCAAATGCAATCAACTCTGGGGATACCTTCCATTCACCTACTTTACCCTCTGGTGTGAACAAAAGCGCTACGAAAAAGACGGGGACGACGATTGATAGTAGGACTCGGAGCCATGACGCAGCCACTTTGGCAATGCCTTTTTTCTCCTTAGCATTGGGGACGATGAATGTTGCCGCTTGGTAGATAAACGCCCCTGCGATTCCAAATGCTATAACTCGATTAGGGTCATCTACTTTTAATACTTCCTTCACAAAACCGCTGTAATACCAAAGCAAGCCGAGCGCTAGCAGGCATCCCAAGACGATCAACCCTGAGGCCCACAACACGAGTTTTCTGTGAAGGTCCTTGTAGTCTGCTTCAATAGCGAGGAGGCGCTGTGAGTGGTCCCCGGTTTCAGCGTCCTGGGCCAGAGTCGCGACTTCTTTGTAGAGGCTAAAACATTGCTCCGTAAGTGCCTTAAAGCGACCGCGCGTGTAGGGAAGGACCAGCAGGAAGCTTGGGATGTCGCATGGGTTTCTAATACCTTGAACAAGACCGTGCAAATCCTGTTTGATTTTGTCTGGGGTGAACATCTTCCTGCCCTAATGTCTAACTTGTAGATTGCCGCGCGCTCACCCTTCAACATTAGGCGGCGCCCATGGCACCGCGCTCCTTGAGCCGTAGCGGGGGCAGGGCGTCGGCGTCAGCGTAGCGACTTGAAAACATCGGGACGCCTGCCCGATAACATTGCATAGGGTCTGCTCACATTCCGGCTCTTGACCACTTTTGATACTCGGCTGAAACTAGCCCCGCTAGTTTCCTATGCGGTGCTAAGTCCGGGCTCATGGGCTGCTGCTGGCGAATTGGTCAGGCGTAGTTTCTGCCATACTCGTGTATGCTACGAATGCCTCCTGAGCCTGATGATTCGGGCACTATCGAGCCCAATTCTCTCCAGTTCGTGTTCGTGCGCCGTCACCAGGACCATCCGCCCCTGGTGGTGGGCTTCGGCGATGGCCTCGGCGATAGGCTTGACGAGTGTATCGTCCAATCCTGCCATGGGCTCATCGAGCAGCAGCACCGGCGCGTCGGAGCCCAGCGCCCGAAGCACCGCAATGGCGCGTCGTTGCCCTACACTCACGCCCTTGTCGTCAAGGGTGACATTCCCGCCAGCCCCTCTCACCCGACCCGAGAGCACTTGGTCTACCGCATTCGCGAGCACAGGTGTTGCTGTCCACCCTGGAAAGTCGCGCAGGTTGTCAGCCAGGGTGCCAGGCACCAGCTCCGGCTCCTGGCGCACCATGGCACAGGTTTCGCGCCACCGCGGCTCACTGGGGGACAGCGGCGATCCATCGACGAGGAACTGACCAGAGGCTGGGAGGTGGCCAGCCAGTGAGTCAAGGAGCGAAGACTTCCCGCTGCCGCTCGGACCCACAACGCACAGAATGTGGTCTGCGGTAACGTCGAAGTCTGGATAGAGCAGGTGTGACGCGTCGGGCAGCTCGACGGTCCAGTCGCGCAGCTGGAGCTGTCGTGGCTGTGGGTACGGCCGCGGGACGACTTCTACCCGATCCCGGTCCATTTCCACGAGCTGGAACACACGTTGGACCGAGAGCAGGTTTTGCTGAATCCACGGCAGGGTGCTCGCCAGGCTCCCGAGCGGGGTAGACAGCCGCGTCAGATAGAGCAGTATCGCCAGCGCCGAGCCCGGCGACCCCGTCGTAGCCGCAGCGAGGGTCGCAGCGAGCACCGCGGCAATGGGTAGAGAGCGGGCAATCAGGTCGAGAGTCCCGAACAACGCCGCGTTCCAGATGCCTTGCCCTCTAATGGCTGCTTCGAGTTCGTGCAAGCTCGGCTGGCTGCGGTGCCGCCAGTAGGCTCGAAGCGACGGCCGCGCTAGCTCCGCACGGAGCGTTGCACTGTCGCGGATGGTCCGACCGACGATTTCGTGCGCCTGGGCGGAACGTTGGCTCGCGCGCAGCGCCCGGATCATCAAAGGGACAGCCGCCGCGATCCACAGCGCCAGGGCGGCTGCCGCGACCTGGCCGGCAGCGCTGTTGACCTTGAAGGTGGCCACCAGGATGATAACCACCGTGCCGAGGTGGCCGAGGGTTGTCGCTACACTCTCAAAGAGGAAATAGCTGATATCGAGCTTGAGCAGCCAGCGCTGCACTGCAGTGGGCGGGTCGAGCAGTCGCCTGGTGGCCGGCTCGACCGCGGCCTCCATGACTTCGGGAGTCAGATACCTGTTGATCTTGAGATGAATCCACGTCAGGCACCACGCCACCAGCGTCTCAATGAGCCGGCCGGTGCAGACAACACCTAGGGCGAGGCAGAGAGTGAGCACCAACGGGGATGTAGAGGCGGCAATCCATGCCAGGAGTTGCTGGGGGAGCAGCAGCCTTTCTTCATGTGTTCCTCCCAGTTCTACGACCGCGTGTGCCAGGAGTGAAGACGCCAGAATGTCGAGGCCTGAGGCGAACCACCTCCCGCCTACAGTGATCCCAAACGGCAACCACGTGTGACGGATGAGCTTGCCAATCCACCGCAGTGCGGGAGCCCGCG
>CAZAYE010000711.1:0-2728 GCA_964489255.1 uncultured Enterobacteriaceae bacterium | reverse complement strand
AGTTGCGTCTGGGGATCATTACGGCCTTTGTCGGCGGACCGTTTTTCCTGCACCTACTTCGGCGTGAGGAAAAGCGTCAGAAGGGGGTGCCATGACGCACAACCAAAACGCTTTGGGTTTGAGTCTGAGTGACGTGCAATATGCTCCTGACGGAAAGCCAATCCTCTAAGGTGTTTCTCTGGACGTGTCCCCGGGGCAGTGTGTAGGCATCCTGGGCCCGAACGGCGCCGGCAAATCCACGCTGCTGCGAATTATTGCTGCGGTTCTGCCTGCTTCGGCCGGTACCGTGTTTTTGGATGGGCGGGCGCTTGGTCAGTGGTCTCCGCGCGAGCGGGCCCAGCGCCTTGCCTTTGTTCCCCAGCGCACCGGGGTCCCATTTCCATTTCGCGCTCGTGAGGTAGTGCTCATGGGCCGCACCCCGTACCTTAGGCGCTGGCAAAAAGAAGGGCTGGAAGACTTTCGGATTGTGGATGAAGCGATGGCCCTAACCGATACAGTGCCTCTCGCCGGGCGCGACGTTACGACCCTCTCGGGTGGCGAGATGCAGCGGGTGGCCCTGGCGAGGGCCCTGGCGCAAAAGCCCTCTTTTCTCCTGTTGGACGAGCCTACGGCCAGCCTGGATCTACGCCACCAACTGGAAATCTTGGATGTGCTTACTGAACTGGTGCACAGTGGAGTGACGGTCTTAGCCGTGCTCCACGACCTCAACCTCGCTGCCACCTATTGCGCGACCGTTATTTTACTCAAGGATGGGGAGGTGTACGCCGCTGGCCCGCCCGCAGCGGTGCTTACCCCGCAGACGCTGCGCGCGGTGTTTGCAGTGGAAGTTTTTCTCGGCACCCATCCTGTGACCGGAGGTCCCTATATCATCCCTCTGCGGGCCGAAGTGAGAGGGTGAGATGCGGCGGGACAGAGTGGCTTGATTTCGTCTTAACCCAGTGGCAGGGTAACAATCCGACGAGATCCTTCCGTTACAGCGATGTTCCAATGGGATGCAGGCAACATTTGCTTCTTCGGTATTCCCATATGTGGCTCAAGATTGTCATATCGAGAAAGTAGTTTTCCAGCTCATGCCGTGCCCAGACCATCTGTCGGCCCGGGAACTACTGCGGTGTGTCCTCGAAAAGGTTTGGGTGAGCAGGTGGGTCATAGTCAAAGTCTCGATCACGCACTGCGAGTACCTTAATGCTCCGATCGCCACGGATGTAGCCATGAACAAAAGCTTGCATTCCGTATTTGCTGCCTGCGCTTACAACCTGAACCGGGATTGCACCTCGAACCACATTGAGGATTTGTGCATCGATTGACCCGGGTGCTCCCTCACAGATCAGCACCTTGCCGGCAATCATGCCTGCTGTTCCTTATGGCCACACCCTATGGACGCTCCCCTCCGGTACGACGCGCAGGACCTCCTCTGAATGTGTAGTCACAATGAGCTGATTGTCATTGCCGAGTTTAGGAAGCACAGTGAGGAGAAACTGTTGTAAGGGTGGGTGAAGATGTAACTCCACTTCGTCAAGGAGCACCACCGAGCGGTTGATCCGCCAGTGGGTAAAGTCATAGAGCATGGGGAAGACTGCTTTTTCGCCAGAGGACATTTCCGCCAGTTCATAGTCATGGCGCCCGTCCGTCAGCACAAACCACACGTCTTCGCCTCCTGGTTCGGCGGGAATTTCCGGGCGTGACTCTACACCCTTAAACTTTCTTAGAGCAAAGATGCGTTCGAAGGCCGCAGCAAGGTCTCCGTAATAATCGCGCTGGCCAGGCTGCAGTTTTCTCTGGCCATACTCGATCTCTAAATGAAAAGCCCGCCAGTCGGCCAGCCGCCGCCGCAACGCCGCTAGCTCAGCTTCCGGCTCTGCACCGTTGAGTTTCTCAAAGGTGAGGCTTGAAGCCTTACGCTCCTGGTCGTACCAGAACACTCCCCCCACCCGCTCAAACGCCTCGTGTCGTTGTAGGTTGTATCGAATGAGCTGCTTCACATATTCACGCCCACGGAATTGAAAGAAAGCCTCTTGACCCTCCTGTGCACGTAAGGCCCCATTTTCGTAGGTTAAGGTCACGGTCTCGTTACTCCCGGGTAGAGCGTAGTCGGGCCGGTCAGCAAGCTCTGGAATAGAACTGGCAAACTCTCGCGTGGCTTGTATCTCATCAGGATGAAATTCAACCACCAGAGTGATCTTTGAAGCCCGAGGGAGCCAAGCGCTGCGCATCCGCTCCAGGATAAATCCGGGCCACTTAAACTCATGGGCAAACTCAATCCGCCGGGTAGCTAAAGCAAGAGGCAGGGCGATCGCTTGAAGGAGAGTAGTTTTCCCTGAGCCGTTTTCCCCAATTAGCACACAGAAATCTTTTGCTCGGCCAGTTGTTGGATCCACGAGGTCGAGTGTGTAGCGAAAGAAAGTCTTAAAGCATTCAACCGTTAGGGTTCGTACTTTCATGCTGACCTCCGCATCCGAGAGAGGACTAGATTTTCTTTCCCTGGATCTCGGTCTTAGCCCGACTAAAGGCAGCCTTAAGGTGCTCCCGTATGCACTCTCATAACACGTGCTAGTGTTTTATACCACCCCGCAGGTGCGAGTCCTTAACGAGTAAGTCAGTTGTCAGCAGCGGATGACCCCGATATGCGGTGATGGAAGCAGGCACGACATTGCTTCCCGGGCGGTCCGAATGCGACACCACCAGTGCAGGACGCACCTTCTGACCGGACAGGTCGGTAAATGGGAAG
>CAZAYE010000710.1:0-2728 GCA_964489255.1 uncultured Enterobacteriaceae bacterium | reverse complement strand
GTGTTGGAGAGCCGTGGATCCAAAACGGCGATTTTGGCCCCGGCCATCTTGCCGTCGATAATGCGCTGGGCGTGCGGATTAAAGTAATGTCCGGCTTCGAGGTGAGCGCTGAGGAGCAGGATGAAACGGGCATTGGCGTGGTCGGGTGACGGGCGGTCGTATCCGTGCCAGATTTGGTAGCCCATACGCGCGCCGGAAGAGCAGATATTGGTGTGAGAATTATGCCCGTCTACGCCCCAAGCCTGAAGGACCCGGTCCATGTAGCGTTCATGGCCGGGACGGCCGACGTGGTACATGATTTCGTTTTGCCGGCCTTCTTGAATCGCTTGGCGGGTGCGGCCGCCGATATCCTCAAGCACCTGATCCCAAGTCACTCGTTCCCATTGGCCGCCCCCACGCGGTCCTTTGCGTCTGAGTGGGTGGAGGATGCGTTCGGGGTCGGTCACTTGATTGATCGTCGCCGGTCCTTTCGCGCAGTTTCGCCCGCGGCTGCCCGGGTGCAAGGGGTTGCCCTCGAACTTGCGGACCGTCTGCGTCTCTTTGTCAATATAAGCGAGCAATCCGCAGGCGGCCTCGCAGTTAAAACAGATGGTGGGGACGAGCGAGTAGTGGCGAGGGACAGACTTTTTCGGCCAGGCTTGAGGGTCGTATTCGACCCAGTCGTCCCACTTTTCCTGGGGGGGGAAATTGACCAGAGTGCCGTCTTCTCGACGGGTGGTGTAATCACCGGCGAGTGCTTCTTGGCGGGTATCGGGCAAGAGGCCCCATTTGGTGGCGAGACGCTCGATGAAACCGACTTCGGGATGGTAGGGCATATCAGTGACTCTCCACTTTTGTCACCCTGAGCGGAGTCAAGGGGTTCTTCGCTGCGGCTCAGCATGACAGCAAAAGTATCTTTCTGAATGCATTTGGATATTAGCTCAGCGGAATGAGTTGTGGGGCTCTTACCCAGAGGTGTTCGGTGAGGAATAGGCCGGCAAGGCTCAGCAGCGCGCCAAGAGCAATGAGGGGTAACGAGCCACTCAAGAGGAAAGCCAACGGCAGCGCGAATCCCGCTCCGACCACTCCGCCCCAGAACAAGGGAGCGAAGGCTCCGCGAGTGATCATGCGTCCCGCTCGGTGGGCGTCGGCGGTGGTATGCGGAGTCGTTAACTCGAATGTGAGTACTCCCAACGAGAAAATTAAACTCCCAAACAGCACACGAGCAAGCAGGAGACGGTCGGCGGCCATGGCTGGTTGGAGAAAGGAAAGCAGGAATAACAGAGCACTGCCTGCCACAAAAGCATGGCCGAGCATGTGGAGTACAAGCCCCGGGCTCTGCCAGAGGTCCCGTCCTTTTGCCTGAGCAAAGAGGAAAGCGGTGTAAATGGCAGTGAGCGACGCAAACCCGATGAGCGGCCAGTGCAACGACACGAGCAATGCCCTTGCCCCTAATATCCCACCTATCAGCCAGAGCCCGATGAGAATTCCATACCCAGAGATGATATAAGCACCACGCACCAACCACGAGCGCCATTGGGGCCGCAGTAATACCGAGAGGAAGCGGTCGGGCCGGTCAAGATCGAGGACGAGCAATACACCGGTCAGGCAGAGAAAGAGCAAACTTGTGAGAACGCTCACCCAGTACGTTGTGACAGTCGGAACGCTCAATCCGAGGCCACCCGCCAGGAAAGGGACCAGGATAGCGCCCGCGGCTATTGCTTTAGTCCAAATGTAAGCCGGAACCTCCCATCCCCACATCACACCTTCGGAGGGAACGTCGTATACCCGTCGGGCGCTCTCCATCAACGTCGCCAGCGGGCGCCGGCGCTCTGGCTTTTGGAAAGAGAGCAGTGCCTCTGGCTTTTCTAACAGAGTGTGCAGGAAATTGTTGTCTTCTGACGGTTGCGCTGCTTTTCCATTGAGCTTTTTACGCCCGTGTCCTACCGGCTCACTCTGGCTACTCCACATATAGTTGCTGCTTTGTGGTGCAAGGGCCGGGGTGAGGGCGGCCTCGTCACCCTCGATGTAAAAGAGTTTGGGACGAGTGTTCTTCTCGGGTTTACGAACTTGGACCTGTTCGCGGGCGAGGAGTTGGGCGATCTCGGAGTTCGGGTCGTCCATGTCACCGGAGATGATGGCGTGCTCCGGGCACACGACCACACACGCAGGCTCGATTCCGGCCTCTACCCGGTGGGTGCAGTAGTTACATTTGGCAGCCGTGTGCGTATCCGGGTCGAGATACAGTGCGTCGTAGGGGCAAGCTTGAGTACACGCTTTGCAACCAATGCAACGGTCGTTGTTGAAATCAACAATGCCGTCCGGCCGAGAATAGAGTGCGCTGACAGGACAGATGTCTACACAGGGGGCGTCGGCACAGTGGTTACAACGGTGGACGGCGAACAGACGACGGGTGTGGGGATAGACGCCTTTCTCGATATATTTGACCCAGGTGCGATTCACCCCCAGGGGCACGTTGTGTTCAGCCTTGCATGCCACCGTACAGGCATGACAGCCAATGCACTTACGATTGTCGATAATGAAGCCGTAATTCATGCAACCTCCGAAGAGGGGTTAGGGGCTGGGGATTAGGAGCTGGCGGGAAGAGAAAAACCAGGGGAAAGCGCTGTTCATCTCTTGGTTCGCCGCCCGGCCTTGTTGCTGCCTCCTTGCCAACCCCTAGCCCCTAATCCCCAGCCCCTATCTCTCCACTGGCAGATTCTGTTCGTCCCAATCCAGCATCCCACCC
>CAZAYE010000709.1:0-2730 GCA_964489255.1 uncultured Enterobacteriaceae bacterium | reverse complement strand
TTGCAGATCTCTAGCAGAGGGATATTTTCGCTTTTCTAAGAAAGGTCGGTCGGTTTTCCTAGATACCCACTGAACTTCTCGCCAAGAAAGGATCGTTCATGGAACCGCTCGATGCCGAAGCCTTGAAACGAGTCACCCATACCCGCTTGTTGGGGCAGGTTGTCCATTATTGGGCTGAAGTTGATTCCACCAACAGTGCCCTCTTACGGCTGATCAAGGAGGGCGCGGTGGAAGGTACAGTCGTTATCGCCGATGCTCAGAAGGCCGGGCGAGGACGTATGGGCAAGCCGTGGTTCTCTCCTCCTGGTGTCAACCTGCATCTGTCTGTCTTGGTCAAGCCCCCAATCCAACTTAACGAGGCGCGGCTCTTCACTTTAATTGGCTCCTTGGCCATTGCTGATGCGATCGAAGCTCAGGGAGTAAAAGCTCAAGTGAAGTGGCCCAATGACGTCCTTGTCGCTGACAAAAAGATCGCTGGTGTCCTTGCCGAAGTTCAAACCCATGACGGGAAAGTTGAGCATTTGGTTCTGGGCATGGGGGTGAATCTCAACATTGACCGACCAACCATGGACCGGCTCTTCGGTGACGCTGCCCTTGGCGCGACCTCGTTGCGTGAAAGCCTCGGGCGTGAGGTCGACCGTGCTGCCTTTGCTGCTCTTCTGTTGGAGCGGTTGGAGCGGCACTACTTTGGTTTTCTCGAGGCAGGCAAACGCGCTATGCTTAAGGAATGGCGTCACCGCTCTTTCCTTGGCCGTCGGGTCAGTGTGCACGAGGAAGATCTGCACGTAGAAGGGGTTGCCATGGACCTCGATGAGGAAGGTTGTCTGTTGGTGACGCTCGATGATGGTTCATCCGTCCGGGTGCGAGAAGGGGAGGTCGTGCCACTCCGCTAGGCGTCGAGCTGCGGTCAAACTCATGGCTCGTCATATGGATCAAGCTCTATCGCTGCCTAAGTGCTCCATTTCATAATTACCTGTAGGATTGTCCAGCGTCGTGTAGCCCAGGGCCACAGCCGAATTTTAGCGGTGTAACCCTACAAACATTTGTGAAATGGGAGCACTAAGCATCAACAGGGTCTGTTGAAAGGAATCAAACGTTCCGTGTCTGCAGGTTCCGTCCAACAAGAGGCTGAGGCCTGGGTGGAACAGCATCATACGGGTCCGGGGCCAGAGCAGTAAGCTTCCGTTGTAAGCCGTAGGGCAACCACAGCGGGTTGCCTTAGGTGGGGTAAGCACGGGAGCCTGTTACTTACACGAGCGCAGTCAAGGTGCCGTCGAGAATCTCGATCATAAGATCGACTTCCTCGTGCGTGAGGGTCAAGGCAGGCATGAAACGCAACGAATCCGGGCGGGGTGCGTTCAGCAGTAACCCTTTTTCCTGCGCGTGCTCGACTACCGTGGGGGCGATGTCCTTTTTGAGGTTGAGCGCTAACAACAATCCCTTACCTCGTACCTCACCGAAGCCGTATTTGCGTGATAGTGCTTCCAGCCGAGCTATGAGGTAATTCCCTACTTCCGCGACATGTTCGAGAAAGCCTGGCCTGGTGAGTTCCTCCATCACTGCGCACCCGGCTGCAGTCATCAACGGACTACCATTGAAGGTACCACCCTGATCTCCAGGTTCGAAACAGCAAACATCCCTGTGCGCCACTAACGCTGCGAGGGGAACGCCTCCACCAAGCCCTTTGCCCAAGGTCATGAGGTCTGGGAGCACCCCGGCATGTTGGTAACCGAACAGCCGTCCCGTCCTCCCCATGCCGGTTTGAATTTCGTCCAGAATCAAAAGCAACCCCTTTTGTTTGGTCAGTTCACGCACTTCGCGCAGAAACGCATCTGTGGCCGAAAAGACACCGGCTTCCCCTTGAATAAGCTCCAGCATCACTGCAACCGTTTTGTCGGTAATTGCTGCCGTGAGCGCCGCCAGATCGTTGAGTGCCACTTTGGGAAAGCCAGGCACCTTCGGCTCGTACAATTTTTCCCACTGGGGTTTGCCGGAAGCGGACATGGTGGCGAGGGTACGGCCATGAAAAGCGTGGTGAGTCGTGATGATCTCATAGGCGCCATTCCGGTATTGCTGACCCCATTTGCGCGCCAGCTTGATCGCGCCCTCGTTCGCCTCGGCGCCGCTATTCGCGAAAAAGGTCTTATGCAAGCCACTGTATCGTGCGATCAGGTCGGCCAGCTTTATCATCGGCTCGTTGTAGAAGGCAGGGCTACAGTTGATGAGCTTTGCCGCTTGTCTGATGATGGCCTCGACGATCACCGGTGGGGAGTGACCAAGGCAATTCACCGCCCAGCCCTGTACGAAATCCAGATACTGTTTTCCATTCTGGTCTTTGATCCAGGAGCCTCGTCCTTCAACCAAGACCATATCTGGACGGTTGGTAATCTCCATGAGAGAGTCGAACAAGTATGCCGTTTCTGCCATGTCGCTTTTTGACCTCTCGTCTCCGTCTCCGCGCCAAAATGAGTCAGAAGAGGAAGCCTGTGACCTGCACTCACTGACGGAGAGACAGCACCGGACAACCAGCTTCACGCACCATCTTCTCGGTCAAACTGCCCAAAAGGAGATGGAACACCCCCGTGAAGCCGTGCGTAGCCATGACCACAAGGTCTGCTCCTACATCTTTCTCCACTTCTAAAATCGTTTTGGCCGGATCGCCACTTACATGCAGGACGGTTTCGTACCGCACCACACCGAGATATTCCTTGGCGAGTCCCTCGAGTTTCT
>CAZAYE010000708.1:0-2752 GCA_964489255.1 uncultured Enterobacteriaceae bacterium | reverse complement strand
CCGGGTCATCCAGCGGCGCGCGTATGGGCTGCGGGATGAAGAGTATCTGCGCTTGAAGATCCTTACGTGCATGCTGCCTGAACTCTAACATGACCGAAAATCACCCACACGATTACGCGAAGAGCCAAAAAAGAGTTCGGCGTGATTCACTATCGCCATGCTTCCTCTTTCCCAGGTGGTGACAAGAAGAGGAGAGGTCTCTGGCGTTGCGGCGGCTTGGCAGGTGCCGGACATTCCCTGAGTCAGCGTTGCGAGCTGCTTGACCTGCACGTTGAGGTAAAAACTTACGGGCATGTCCTGAGTGGCTCCACCGCTGACCGCGCTCAGGCGAATGTAGACCAGAGGCACCCTGGTCTGGTCCTGCGGTCCGACTACTGTGAATCCATCTTTGCCAAGCTGTTGCGCGGCGAGAGTATAGAGTTGTTCCTTGCGGAGACCTGTCGCTTGCATGTCCCGGTTCAGATCTTCGACTACTATACGTACCGCCGTAAGCCCTACCAGACTGCGGTTGACTTGTGCACTTGCCGCCTGAAGTGGTCTGGTGGCAAGCAGTGACATTACTACGACTGCACCCCACCATGGGCATCCTTGCTTCATGTGTTCCTCCCTCTTGGCATTATCGGGAGCAAAAAC
This sequence comes from uncultured Enterobacteriaceae bacterium, assembly GCA_964489255.1. Lineage (GTDB taxonomy): Bacteria > Desulfobacterota > Binatia > Bin18 > Bin18 > CAZAYE01. Next base: position 2,119 of record CAZAYE010000708.1, on the reverse strand, counting down.
AGGAGTCTTTAGTGAACGGCGGTATTGATGGATGGCATAGGCCGCTGGCCTGCGGGCTGCGAAGAACGTCCGTTTGATTGGCAGTGCCCCGTTAAACGGGAAATAATTGCCCGGCCAAGCACAGAGGAGGAAATATGCGTGTTGTCGTTCTCGGAGTAGGTGGGGTTGGGTCAGTACTGAGCAACCCAACTGGTCACCAGCGCGCGTTCGAATGCCTTAGCGCGCGCAGTCCACGCCTGGGCCTGCGGCACCGGAGCGAGCAACCGAACATCGTAGGCTGCGTCGAGTTCTGCGCGTTTAACGAAATCAGTGAGGAGAATAACGAACCCGAGCTGGCGACCACGTGCTGTGGTCAGGAAGCCGACCAGACCATCGGCATAATCCATCGTGCCCGATTTAGCTCTAATGTCGAGACTTCCGCGGCTGTTTTCTCCTTCCCAGTGAGTTGGTGAGAGGAGCTGCGAGAAGGTGAATCTGCCGACCGGCATGGCCCAGCCATACCGCAAAATGGTGGCGAGCTGTCGTGGGGAGTGGCGGGTCGCGCTACTCAGCCCTGAGTGGTTGGCGCTGAAGAATCCGCGCCAGTCTGTGTCTGGCAGTGTTCGGCGGTACCAATCCGTTTGCACGGTGGCAGACTCTGGCAGAGATACGGGACGGCCACTGAGCTTGCGTGCAGTAACCTGGCCGATCAACTCGGCTGCCAAATTGTTACTGTAACGCAGCACCCCCCTGGCGACCTCTGGAAGCGCTTTACTCAGGTGAGTGTGCAAGACTCGGGCTTCGGCAGGAACAGTGGCGGGTTGAGGAATAGGGAGAGCGATCCCATATCGTCGGCACAGCGTCCGGAAGAGCAGAGCGGAGATACGGCTTGGGTCAGTCTTGACGGGTAGGTCCACCTGACCTTGCCTGGGCAAGGCAGGGGACAATAGCCAGCGATCCATTTCCCCACCATCGAGGAGGAAATGAATGCGCCGATCAAAGCTGCGCGGGAGCAGGCCAGTACTGATTACCTCAACTGGTATAGCTCCTCCATCAGCGGGGGACCGAATTGTGGTGGCAAAAGCGGTGCTCTTTGGCTTTCGCTTCCACCGCAGCAGAATGCGATTGTAGTTGACCGATAAGGCACTGAGACCAGGATTGTATGAGACGGCGATGGGCTGCTGGGCGTTAATTTCACGGGTTGGAATGAGAAAACTGTCATCGAAAAAGAAACTCCCTGCAACGTGTTTGATATCGGCTCTGCGCAACGCTGAGACGAGTTCACGCAAATCGTCGGTCGTGAGCGTCGGGTCACCGCCACCGCGCAGATAGATGCTGCCGTACAGGGTACTGGCTTTGACCTCACCGGTCACGAACAACGAGGTTGCAAAGCGATACTCCACCTCTAATACCTGCAAGGCCGCGATTATCGTTGTGACTTTAGTTGTTGAAGCTGGAATTCGCGGCTCGCTAGACCGGTGCTCCTCAAGCGTACGGTTGTTGGCCGGGTCGAATAAGACGTAGCCGACGTCGTCGTTGGTAAAGCGGTACTGTGCGAGGAGATGCTCGAGGGTTGGTGATGGGGTAGCCTGGACAGTCGCCGCTGTCGTCAGCACGCCGACTGCTACGAGCAACCAACCCCATAAGATCTGCAGGTGCCGGTTCACCTTCTCCAGGCTACTGCTGAGGTCTTGCATACTCCGGCTAGACAAAAGTTGCTGAGACAGCTCCCACTGTGGAGAAGGAGGTTTCCCACCGATCGCCTTTGGCAATCGGAGTGGGTTTGGTAAACGATCCGCTCATGAGGTGCTGGCCAGCCTCTATACATCCACCTCTTCCACCTTCGGTGCGCGGTTCATAATGAAGACGAAACGAGGTTGGACATCTTTGCCCATCAGGGTCTGGATCGCAGCTTCGGTACGCTCGGCGTCTTCGATCCTCACTCGGAGTAAGGTGCGCGAACGCGGGTCGAGCGTAGTTTCCTTGAGGGTTTGCGGGTTCATCTCTCCCAAGCCTTTGAAACGCTGCACGTAGGCTTTGCCCGCATGACCGTTGCGCTGGATCAGGAGACGATCTTTCTCGGCGTCGTCGTTGGCCCAAAAGACTTCCTTGCCGATCTCAATCTTGTAGAGGGCTGTCT
>CAZAYE010000707.1:0-2753 GCA_964489255.1 uncultured Enterobacteriaceae bacterium | reverse complement strand
TCCCGATCCCGAGGCGCTGAACGCGGACCCCGATCCCCGGCCCCCGGCCCCCGACCCATTGAACGACTGGCTCGCCCGTCTGCGCGCCGCGGAGGTGTCACGACGTTGCTGGAGGTGGCGGTGGTGACGGGCGTCTTTGTGGCGCTCATGTCGCTCATTCTGGGATTCTACATCTACGGGGTACGCGGCACCTCACGGCAGGAACGTCTCTCTGAGAGAGCACGCCACGTCATACAGACGCTGGCACGCATGGAGTTGATGCTGGAGTTCTCCCGCATTCATGAGGTGACCCGAGACTACGTGATCTATTCTCCCCACTTGAACTGGCCCATGACGCCCAGCATCCTGGGAGGCTGGCCTCAGTATCCCCCCCAGACCAGTACCATCTACGTGGACACGGTCAGCCGCCTGGTGCTTCACCGCGGGCCCGGCAAGAACTACACCATGACGGTTCTGCGGTCCGGTGAGCAAATGGAGTTTCAGCTTCAGCCGAAGAGACCCACCATCGTCATCGAGTTCACCGCGGCGCCTGCCCCTCCGGCCCCCCCCTTCAAGCTCACACGCCTGGTGTATCTGGAGAATGCGCCTGCCGCACGCGGAGTCCCCGGCGTCGGAGATCTGTAGGTGGCGGAATTTCTCTACCAGGCCAAAGATGCCAGCGGAGAGAACCGCAGCGGCGAGATTGTGGCGGAGAGCCGAGACAAGGCCATACAGCGACTGCATGCGCGTGGCCTGACCCTACTCGGCGTGGAGGAGATGCGCCCGCGGCACTGGATCTGGGGCCTTCTCCAGCCCGTTCGCCGTGCCGTTCTGGTCCTCTTCATCCGGCAGTTGGCGGCCATGCTGGCGGCCGGCATCCCCATCGTGCGCTGCCTGGAGGTGCTGGTCACAAGCCACCAGGGACTCTTTCGTAAGAGTCTGGAACGGGTCTTTGTCAGCGTGTCCAGCGGCTTCTCACTGTCCCAGGCGCTGCGCAGGGACGCGAAGTACTACCTGCCTTTTTTCGTCGGAGCGGTGCGCATTGGGGAGACCAGCGGGCGTATCCCGGAAACGCTGAACCGCTGCGCCTCCTATCTTGAAACAGATCACGCCTACAACCTGAAGCTGCGGGCGGCGCTGGTGTATCCCTGCGTGCTGTTGCTCGCCAGTGCTCTGCTGGTAGGCTTCGTCTTTACGTTCATGGTTCCGCGCTTCGTTCAACTGTTTGTGGATCTGCGCATGCAACTGCCCTGGCCGACCCGGGTTCTCATGGCTGCCTCAGGCTTCGTTTCCGACCACCTCATTACCGTGCTGCTCACCGCGGCAGGACCGCTGCTGCTTCTTGGATGGCTCCTGGTGCAGTGGATGCAGTCCCCGGGGGTGGGACTGGTGCTGGAGGGTTGGATGTTGAGGCTTCCGGTGTATGGCCGCCACATCCGCTATCGCATGATGAGCCAGTACCTCCGATACATGGCGACTCTCATTGATGCCGGAGTTCCTCTCAACGTTTCTCTCGGATTGATGCAGCATGCCCTGGAACGCAAAATTCTGGCTCTGACGGCCGCCATGCAGTTGCAGGCGCTCAAGGACGGCATGCCGCTTTCGTTCGGCCTTTCGCGGGTTGGAATCTTTCCGCCCATGGTGATGGAGATGCTCGTGGTGGGCGAGGAGACGGGCAAAATGTCCGAGATGATGGAAAGGCTGGCGCGGTTTTATGATGACGAGATGGTGCTCGGCCTGGCCAACATCAGCAAGATGATCGAGCCCATGGTCATCTTCTTCGTCGGAGGAGTCGTGGGATTTCTCCTGCTGGCGGCCTTCCTCCCCATCTACCAACTGGCCGGCTCGTTTTGACCGGGTGCTCACAATGGTGTTACCGTCGATTTGGCGGTAATATTACCGCGGAATCGGTGGTAACAACTTCATCCGGCTCCTGCGGCTGGGGCGATAGGGCTTGTCTTGTCGTCTACTTTAGCGTCCGCTTTGTCCAACCACGACGAGGTGGTGGGGGGCGGCACCGGGAACAGCCGACAGGGGAATCGAATCATCAAATGTTGCCAGGCAGCCCGCTCTGGTTACGGCTAGCGACAGCAAATAGAGGTCCGTTAACTGCCGGGGGCCATGGACCTGGGATCGATTGAGAACCGAGCAGTCCAGCAGGCTGATATTGGCCGGCCAGAACTCGTGCAGTGCGGTGGAAGTCGCGGATTCTAGTAGCGCTATAGCGTCAGCGGTGGTTATCGGCTGCGGGTACTTCGGTTGGCTGATGATTCGAAGGAATCCATTCTGGGTAAGAGGACAAGAGGCCCACCCGTCACTCGCTCGGGATACAAACCATCCCTTCGCGCGCTCGTGGTGAACATGAGCCTGGTCGAGCAGTGCAAGTAGCACATTCACATCCAGGAGGGCGCGACTCAATAGACGTCTTCATCCCGCAACCGATTGATCAACTCGTTCGTCACAATGACGCCTCGCTTGGGGAGCGGACGAAAACCAAAAAATTCAATGGAATTCTCTGGCTCGTTGTCTGCTGTTGCGCCAGGACCATACAATCCCCGTCTGGCAAGCTCGGAAATTACCTGACCCGCGCTCTTGCGTTCTCGGCGGGCCAACTCTTTCGCCGCCAGCAGGACGTCATCCGCGATATCCAGAGTGGTTCTCACGCATTTGATGCTACCACATCAGATGCATGTCGTCAAGCTCCACGGGAAGAGTCGGATGCAGTTACGAATTCTGGGTGAAATTCTCTCAACCGCGTCGTTTGGAGGCTGCGG
>CAZAYE010000706.1:0-2754 GCA_964489255.1 uncultured Enterobacteriaceae bacterium | reverse complement strand
CAGGTCTTTATAGTCCTGCACGTGTCTTCTGCCAATAAGAGGGGCAGAGCCGGCCCTGTCAAATGTTCCGCCATGTGGTACGTTCGCCATGCTCAGAGAAAGCCTCGGTATAGTGTTTTCGTGCGACTGACGAAGCCCAGGGAGGAATATGAAATATGAGCGAAACCTTCAAAGCTTTTGTTCTTGAAGAAGTCGATGGTAAAAACCGCGCCACCCTCAAAGATCTCACGAGTGCTAACCTGCCCGCTGGCGATGTCACCGTGCGCGTTGCCTATTCAACGCTCAATTATAAAGATGGTCTGGCAATCACCGGCAAAGCCAAGATTGCGCGCCGTCTTCCGATGGTCTGTGGCATTGATCTCGCCGGTACGGTTGAGGAATCGAATTCTCCTGAGTACAAGACCGGCGATTCGGTAGTAGTGACTGGGTGGGGGCTCAGTGAGACCCACTGGGGTGGCTATGCTCAAAAACAGCGCGTCAAGTCTGACTGGTTGGTGCCGGTGCCGAAGGAATTCTCGCTCAAGCAGGCTATGGCGATTGGCACAGCGGGTTTCACTTCTATGCTTTGTGTGATGGGCCTGGAACATATGGGCGTAAAGCCCGGTGAGCACGAGGTGGTGGTCACCGGTGCGGCTGGCGGAGTAGGGAGTGTTGCCGTCGCGATCCTTGCCAAGTTGGGCTACAAGGTCGCAGCTTCGACCGGCCGACCAGAGTTACGTGATTATCTGGTGTCGCTTGGTGCGACCAGCATCGTAGAGCGTGCTGCCCTTGCGCAATCCTCAGGCCGGCCGCTCGATTCCGAGCGCTGGGCTGGTGGTGTTGATACTGTGGGTGGAGAAGTCCTGGCTTCGGTCTTACGCGGTATTCGTTACGGTGGTGCGGTCGCGGCTTGTGGCCTCGCGGGCGGGGCAAACCTGCCAACTTCCGTGTATCCTTTTATCTTACGTGGCGTGAGCCTTATTGGCATCGACTCGGTCATGTGTCCTAAGCTGACACGGCTTGAAGCCTGGCAGCGGCTCGCTCGCGACCTACCGGTAGACAAACTCGAGGCGATGACGGGTGTCGAGCCATTATCGCAGGTCCCACAGCTTGCGGAGAAAATCCTCAAAGGTCAGGTGCGTGGTCGGGTGGTCATTGATGTCAACGCCTGATGGTATATGAGGTTACAAGGGCGAAGTAACTCATCGGTTCACCTTTAGACATTGACTCGGCTCTTCGCGTATGGGTTCCCTCTCTCCCAATGGAGCAGGCTTCCAGCCTGCTCGCAGCCATCCTGGCTGCGCCACTAGAGAGGGACAGGGTGAGGGGAGTGTACAGGAGAGCTGGAACTGCGCTCGCTCTCTTCATGATTTCATTCTCTAAAGAAACAGCGGAAACGACCAAACCCAAAGCTGGTGTGCCGCCCGATGTGTAGTTCCGCCCCTAGCAACAGATATGGCAGAAACGGGGCGAACTCGCCTCGGAAGCCGATTCGTCCTACCAGGCCGCCAAAATCCATGAGACTCTGCTGACGAGAGGAGAAACGTGGAAAATCTACCCAACGCAGGTCTATGTACGTCCGTTCAATAGCAGCCGCTTGCTGCAAAAGGGAGTCAAAATCGGGCTTGGCCTCGCTATAGCCGCACACGGCAGTAGCAAGGCCGTAGAGCCTCCTAAGGACCGCACGGAACAATAGCGCGAAAGTGAACTCCTGAGATCTCCCAACCAGCTCATTGCCATGCTTCATTGCTAGAGGAGTACGCAATTCAACCTCCAGGTGATCTGTGACTCCTGGCGTTGCCCCCTGCACCACCTCGGCCAAGGTGAGCCAGCAAGGTGCTCCTACCCGACGATTGTCTTGAAAGTATGGCTGTGGACGCCCATCTGCTTGCAGCGTCTCGATGCGCAGCACCTCAAATGACAGATTGTTCCGTCCCAGAGTCAGCCTGCCGCCGTCGATCATCAAAGCACCGACAATAGAATCCAAATGCGCAATACCGTGACCGATCAAGACAAGGGTTACGGGCAGCGACTCTCCGCTCGTGAACCGACGGTGACGGTCGGACGTGAGTTGGTCCAGTTCGATGAGGTACGGGCGTGGTGTGGTCGGTGTCGGTAAATCGCCAAAAAAGAGCCCCCAGGTGCAGCGTTGTTTCAGACTACACTGGGCAAACCCTGAAGGACCAAGGAAGCGGCAAGCGCACAGCCGTTGCAGTTGGCGATGGAGCCAGCCGCGCAAGACAGAACCGTAGAAACCGCGCAGGGCGCCTTCCTGCCGGGCACGCAGCGTGATTCGCACTCGGCAAAACGAGAGCGTTGTTAGCCAAGCCGGAGCAGCGATAGAAGGTGTGGGGCTCATTTCATACCCACGGCAAAGGGTCGGCCCCACTGCCGGACCGTAAAGTCGTTCTCTTTGCTGGCATTCTGCACGGCTGGGTGGTCTCCGTGTATGCTGTGGGTATCACCGGAAGGCAGTGGAAAGGTCGAGCCTTCAGCAAACATCTGCAACCGTATCTTGAAAGGTTGCCGCTGGGTGAGATATGTCATGTCGACTTTGCCCTTACGAGGCAGCAATTGGTACCAACAGTCATGGAGGCTGTTGATCTCGCCGGGGGCAGGATAGTAAAGCGAGAGCGTCACAAAGCGTTTTGGTTTCGTTGATGCCTGTAAATTAGGGAAGGGTTCCAGCTTCAAATCTTGCAGCCTGCCCCGACCAGCAGAGATGTCACCGCCCAAGCCGCGATCAGTTAAGAAGGCGAGAGCTGTGGCCAAAAA
>CAZAYE010000705.1:1621-2755 GCA_964489255.1 uncultured Enterobacteriaceae bacterium | reverse complement strand
CCACGGCGCGATCCAACCCCATCGCTTTGGTGGCGACTTTTTCAATATCTGCCCGTATGGTGTGTACAAAGCGAAAAAGGGCTATATCGTCTTTGCCGTCGCCGAACACCAGTGGCCACCGTTGGTGAAGACGATGGGTAAGCCGGAGTTAGCCACTGACCCTCGCTATGCTACCCAAGTCGCTCGCTGTCAGCGCCGGCCTGAGGTGCGGCACTACCTCGAAGAGTGGTTGCAAACCTTCGAGGATGACGAGACTCCCCTGAGAATCCTGGCCGAGGCCCGGATTCCCTCAGCTCCCATCCTGGATATTCCTGGAGCGGCAGCGCATCCGCAACTCAAAGCCCGCGAACTCTTTCAGGACGTACCCCATCCGATCCTCGGCGCGACCCCCATTGCCAAATCTCCATTTCACCTTTCAAACGCGCTCGTGGAGATTCCTTTCCGTGCGCCGTTCTTTGGTGAGCACAATGAAGAGATTCTACAGGGCCGTCTGGGCTACTCGCCCGAACACGTTGCTGCACTTTACCGTGAGGGAGCGATCGTGCAGGAAGCAAAAGTGCGGGAGTTGCGCGAGAGAGGAAAGCTGTCGATAGGAAGATCTTCCTGAGCGTCCTAGCGTGACGCGAGGAAAAAGGGGGGTCTCTGGCCTCCAGTCCTACTTCTTCCCACTCGCTCGTGCAGCAGAAACCGGCCTGCTCGGGGAGAGCCCTAGCCTCTTGTTGATCAGGTCAGCAATGACGCGGAACAGCCAACCTGCAAACGGGCCGACAATTCCGGCAACCATCACGGCGCCAACTAAATCCCGGTAGCTGTGCGGTGGGACCCCGAGATTGCGAAACGTTAGGACAAAGACCAGCGCGACTGCGGTCACCAGCACCAGAGGAATTTCCTTGCCTGCGAGCAAGACCTCGCCAATATACGCGCCGATCAAGAGCAGAAAGCTCAACGCCCAGAAGGTTTTCTCTGGGTAGATGTCACGGTAAAGGGAGACATACAGTGTCGGTGAGAGTTGGGGATCGACCTGAGTGACCGTGAGCTGATAGGTGCCTTCCCCCGGACTGGTGAATGGATGCAGAACATGGGTATGGAGTTGGTGATTGGTTGTGCTGCCACGCCGGCCTAGTCGTTGCCGAG
>CAZAYE010000705.1:0-1611 GCA_964489255.1 uncultured Enterobacteriaceae bacterium | reverse complement strand
AGACCAGTGTTCGGAAAAGACGCCAGTGAATTCTTGGATCTTTTGTCCCTCTTTTCCTAAAGACAGGTTGTAGCCTGCTTCACGTCCCACATCGCCAGCTGCTGCCACGAAGTTCCCCTCAACCACGAGGCCATAAACTGTGCCTTGTTGGTCGAGAGAAAAAGTCAGCGCAGTCCCGTCGGCAGCCACCGCACCACCTGCAACCGTCGAACCGACGAAGACGGCAAAGTACAGTTGGGTGCAAGTGATGACGAGCCAAACGAGACCGAAACCCAGCATCATTGCTTTGCGGCGTGAGTCAGTGGCTTCGGTCAGGACAGCTTTGAGAGGAAAAAACCCAATCAAGAGAAGAAGCAGGAAGCCCAGAGCAATGACACCAGTAGTGGGGGGAATCCGGTCGAGCACGGCCATTGCTCCGATGATCGCAATAGCCCCTCCGAGGAGGGTTGGGATGCCCCAGCTCAAGATCGCGTCTTGCCAGAGGCGCACGAGAACCGGTCGGGAGGAGCGAACGTTTTTGCCGCGAATCGACGCTGTCGCCATAATCTATCCTTACGTTTCAGCTACATACCACCAGCCCTTCATCCTGCCAACCGTGCAGTCTGACGTAACCTTTTCCATTTTGCCTGCAACTATCCTAATAGACGACCATGAATCAGGATGATGCCTCCCTTGTTGCGCGGGTATTAGCGGGTGAAAAGGTCGCCTTCGGTCCGTTGATTGATCGGTATAGATCAGAGGCAACGAGGCTTGCGCGTCGTCTCCTGGGAAAGGCAGCTGATGCCCTTGACGGGAGAGTGGCGCGTCTGGGGAAAGGTTCGACCCCCTGGGAAGGCGTGCTCGATCTGGTCTTCGACCGTATCGTCGAAGCTGCAGTGCTTCTCAGCATTGCCCTCCCCTACCCCCACTTGCACACTCCAGCGTTGGTGTTGGCAGCAACGTGGTACGTGAACTTGCGTGTATTCCTCGCTATTGGCGCGGCGAGCGAGCGACGGCGGGAGAGCGCAGTCGAAGGGTGCTCAGGGTGAACGGAAAAAGCGTGGTTAGTTCGGGAACCGTTCGTGCTGAGCTTGTCGAAGCACGAACCAGGATTTTCTCGAGACCTCTTATTTCTGCACGTTGTACCAGACCAACTCGGTGAGACTCTTGAGCGGAGTGCCTTCCCCTTCGTCGCTGATCGCCCGCACCAGCCCCACTCCGAGAGCGTACCATTCGACGATGTGCCAATCTCTTGTGGTTTGATTTAGTAAGCGACGTCTAGACGCGTTTGCCCTGTACCGAAAGCTATTTCCCCTTGACAAATGCACGGCGTTTCGAGTATGGACACGAACGAGTTGAACAGTTAGTGGGGTCGGTGAGGTTGTTGTTCATGCTCCTGGAGGCTACTAAGAGGCTGCCGGAGAAGACCACGATTGACCAGAGCGGGGACAACACAGCCAAAAATTTGCGACGCAAATAGTCAAAGGGGAGGCGTTCCGATGTTCAGATCTAAAAGAGGTTTGATGTTGAGGTGTTTTGATGCGCAACTCGTAACCCACCCAGCTTCCACGGTAAGCGGCGCCGTAATTGCGGCGGTGGCCGTACTGATGACTGCCTCAGTCGCTGTTGCGT
>CAZAYE010000704.1:0-2756 GCA_964489255.1 uncultured Enterobacteriaceae bacterium | reverse complement strand
TTATACGCTGAAACGCCGGACTACGAAGATGCCGCAACCAGGTTGGAGAGAAAACTCTAAACTATGCATTGTCCCCGCTGCCATAAAAAGATGCGCTTGCAAGCGCACCGACCACACAAACAAGAACAGTGGAGATGTACTGTCTGTAGAACGGTACGCAGAAAGCCTGCGCGTTACCACCGGGCGACACGGACAGACCGGCAGCAATTCAGTCTGTGGGGGGAAAGGTAATGTCACGAAAGGAAAAATGCTTCGCTCTCCTGGTCGTGATGACATCCCTGGGATGCGGAACAGATCACTCTGAAGAGATTGCGTCTTTGCAGAAGCAAGCCATAGCACTGACCCGTCAGGCTGAGGAGATGCAGAAGCAAACGGATGCCCTCCTGGAGGGACAACAAAAGCTCAGGGAGTTAATCGGAAACCTAGAAGTCGAAGTTGGTCGTCTCAAACCACAGACCTCTTCGGCAGCTTCAGCCGCTCAAACAGCCAAAGAGCAGGGTATGTCAGCTGCACCTGTCCCGGGGTCTGCTTCGACGCCAACTCCACGGAGCACTACGGAAGTCTCTTGTCCACAGGTATGGAAACTACTCGGCCAGGGGCAAGACGAAGCAACTGTGGCACAGGCATTGGGAATAACAGAGGATACGGTGCGAGCATGCCAACAAGAGGTTGGGCGAGGGCGGAGACGGCGATAAAAAGTAGACTCTTCCGATTCTCTCATTCTGGGATTGCAGGCTGAAGAATCTCTTGTTTAACTGAGGGTGGTTGCGAATTTCCCGGCGTGGCCGCCTTCTTCTCTCGACGGGCGATGTAAGCGGCAATGAGTCCAGGAAGATCCAAGGGTGATTCGGTTTCGCGGAGCTTCCCCCCGGGAGGAATCAGTTTTTCTGAACCGCCGGGGGTGATGAGCAAATAGCGGCCGCCAAGCAGCCCTTTTGTTTGGATAGAAGCAATTGCATCGTCTTGTAAGTGCACGTCATCACGCAGATTGAGCATCACCCGGGCGCGCGTGCCAATGAGCTGAATTCCCGTTACCTGGCCGACTTGGACACCAGCAATCTCGACAACCGAGCCCGGCTCTAACCCGCTGGCATTGCTGAAATCGGCAGAGATGGTGTAACCCCCTGCCTGGTGCAGACTGACCTCTCCGAGTTGAGTAAAGAGGTACAGTTGTGAGAGTGCGCCGACTAAGAGGAATCCGACCACACTCATTCCTAATCTCCATGCTCGCATAGAAAGCGACTCTAACAGGCAAGGCGCAACTGCCCAAGTAGGGGTGGAACTGTCGTGCCTATTAAGCGACGAGCCCTTTTCCGTCCGCTAGACGACAGTTTCGCCCCTCCTTATTCATTAGGGGAATCCCCTGCACTGGGTCGTTGTGCAACGATAATATTCGCCTCGGTTTGGACCGTGGCTGTGCCGGTGTCCGGAGCGTTCAAATTGAAGGTGACGTCCACGTCTTCGAGTGTCACCTCGGTATCAGCCGAGAGGTTACGCAGCCGGCTGCTAGAATCCTGAAAAATTGCAATTGGGTCTCCGGGATCAATAGTGCCATCCTGGTTGACTCCGACTTGGTCAAGGAGAAAGACCACTGTCAGGTCGCCAGCAGCAAGGTGGGAGACGGTAAAGGTACGATCTCCTGCGATGATGGCCACCTCAGCGTCGTCGAAATCCAGGAAGGTGCCTAGGTCTCGGAGATTGACGAAGACAAAGACAACCACTGGCCGCGAGGTAGCCGGTCGGAGATTGAAGATATTGCCATGAACTGTCGTATCTTCAATCCGCCGACTCCCTCCTTTTCCTCCTCCACTTTGGGTGCCGAAGTGGAGGGATGATTCGCCTTTGCCAACCCGTAAGTTGCTGCCTTTTCTGCTCGTTCCGAACTCCAGATCATCACCGCAGCCGAGGAGCACGCAACACAGAAAGAGAACCATCCATACAACATTTCGCCCCACAGGCTTCCTCCGTCGCGCCCCTATTCTGTAGAGCAAATCCAGCGTGGCGTCAAAAGCCCAGCGGGAACTCTCCTTGCACAGTGTGGGGTTTATCCATAAAACGTAAAAAAATGTAAAAACGTTGGAAAGCTGCGGGATTATTCTTTACATTTTACGTTTTAAAGGAAGCGATTTGGCAGAAACGGGACGAGTTCGTCAAATCTGCAGAAACCCTGCGGAACAAAGCTGATCAGCTTGCGATCGTGGCAGCTGATGGAAAAGCCAATTTTAAAGAGTGTCCTTAGCTTGCGCCGCTTTGGGAAACGTGAGATAAAAATTTTCATTGACTCCGCGATTGGAGGTGCTCTTCGTGGCTGGTCCCATCGGGTTTCACGCCCTGTGCAGCCGAGATGCCGTGCTTAGCAGCGCGGAAAACTTTGTTCTTTATCTGCTCCTCGAAGCCAAACCGCAAGGGCAAGGGGGAGTGCGGCTCCCCTTAAACTTGGGGATCGTCTTGGATCGCAGCGGGTCCATGTACGATGAGAAACGGCTGGATTATGTGGTCGAAGCGGTGAAGTACCTGGTTGATCATCTCGGTCCAGAGGATAGGGCGGCAGTGGTGGCCTTTGCCGACAAGGCGGCGGTAGTGGCTACGGCTGACCAAGTACTCAGTGACAAAGCCCGGGTTAAGCGGGCAATTGATGATCTGGATCTCTTAGAGATCGGTGGTGGTACACAGATGGCCTTGGGAATGGAAGCCGCTCTGGCTGAAGTGGAGAAGCAATATTCTCCAAACCGCCTTAATCGCCTGTTGCTACTGAC
>CAZAYE010000703.1:0-2759 GCA_964489255.1 uncultured Enterobacteriaceae bacterium | reverse complement strand
ATAGAAGAGTGGACAGCACGGGACAAGACGACACCGTGCTTGTTATGTTTAGGCCGCGGAGCGATAAACAAGGCATAAAAAGGAGGAGTTTCGATGTCTCACGAGCACACAGCTGCTCTCCATCCGCTGCAGGGTCGTGTTGTGCTCATCACGGGCGTAAGCCGGCGTGCCGGCATCGGCTTCGCCATTGCGAGACGCTTGGCTGCTCAGGGGGCCGATTTGTTCGTGCATGCATGGTCGCCTTTCGATCGGCAGCAACCGTGGGGATTAGACCTAGACGATATGGAAGCCATACTCGCTGAACTTCGGAGTCACGGTGCACGGGTCGCACACGCAGAAGCTGATTTTCTTGATCCTAAGGCACCACGCCAAGTTATGAAAAGGTCAGTTGAGGTCTACGGTCATATCGACATTCTCATTGTAAACCATGCATACTCCACTCAGCACTCAATCGAAGCGTTAGTGGAAGATAAGCTCTCGGTGGAGGAGATTGATCGTCACTTGCTCGTCAACGTACGCGCGTCCCTCTTACTGGTCGCAGCGTTCGCCCACCAACACGATAGGCGACCCGGTGGGCGAGAGATCCTCCTAACCTCTGGGCAACATCTCGGTCCTATGCCAACGGAACTGGCCTACGCAGCGTCTAAGGGAGCGCTCCACCAGCTCACACTGAGTCTTTCTTCCACGCTCATCAGCCGTGGGATCACTGTGAATGCCATCAATCCTGGTCCTACAGATACAGGTTGGGCCACCGGGGAAATGCGCGAGTGGGTGGTGAATCATATGCCCCTGGGTCGTTGGGGTCAGCCAGACGATGCGGCGCGGCTCGTCGCTTGGCTAGTGTCGGACGATGCTGCTTGGATTACCGGGCAAGTGATCAGCTCAGAAGGGGGATTTCGTCGCTTTTAGTTGGAAGATCAACGTATGACAGACTATGCGATCACGATCGAGGCACCTCCAAGTTAGAACAGTTCTCGGTTGAATGAGTCTTGATGGTGCAGGCATCACCTACCAGGAGGTGGAAATACTCCCTCAAGAATCAGCATCTGCCGCAGTCGCACCCGATGAGGCAAATTGATAGCGAGGACGTCGATGGTTACCTGACCGACTGGCGTACGCCCAACCAGCACAGCTCCGCGCCACTCAAAATGGTCTTCCCAACTGTCCTGTCGAGGATGAAACAGCCGAACAACCTCATCCGTCCCGGGATTCACTCCAGCAATGTTCGGCCCTTTGTGGTTATTGCAGGCAAAACACGCCAGCGCGAGGTTATTAAATTCGTCAGTCCCGTGATGTTTACGGGCAATAATGTGATCAATTTGAAAGGTCAGCAGATCATATTGCTGTGGCATCCGGCAGTACTCACAGAGCGAACCCGCCCGTTGCCACACCTGATTGACGAGAGTCTGCTCCATCCGGCCATTAGGAGAGTACGTTCGCTTGTTTTAGAGAGATACGCGCCTTTGAGCGTAGTAGCGACAGAAAATGGCCGACCCGCTCATAGCAATCAATCTCAGCCTGCTCTTCGGCAGTCAGCGTGCCTTCGCGCGCTTTTTCGGCCAACTGGTTCATGCGCTCGCGGTCTTCCTTCCCGAAGTCAAATGTCAGAATGATCTTAGCGGTATCGGGGGGAAGGTTTGGTTCTTCCGGAGCGATGACCCGGGAGAGAATGTCAGCCTCGTTGATAGTCGTCATGGAACTCATGTCAGCACTATACCACAATCAGTCACCCGAAATGAATCCTTTGAAGAGTACAACCCAGATTACGATAGCTCTTCCAGTAGTGCCTTCGCCTCTTTCAAGTCCGCTGTATCAAACCCTTCGGTGAACCAGTCGTAGGTCTCCTTCAGCATCTGTTGGGCTTCTTTCTTCTTGCCTTGTTGGTCCCACAGTCGGCTCAAACTCATTCTTACACGTAGTTCCAGCGCTTTGGCACTTTGGCAACGAGCGATGTCGAGAGCCTTGTGAAAATGCGCTTCGGCTTCTTGGGTGTTGGGGACTGGGTGTTAGGGATTTTGGACTTGTTTCTGACTTGTCTGTGACTTGTCTTGGTCTTGCCTACAACTTGCCTTGTAACGCAGTACGGCAAAAGTTTTCGGCCTCAGGACAGTCTCCTGGGTACCTCGCCACACACTCTCGTTGGCAAGATCGAGGCGAAAAGGAGGGAAATGAATCTGGGAAGTAGCCTGCACAGAAGTCCTTTTACCAAAAAATTAGAAAAAGATCAGAAAAAGTTCAGGATTCCGACGCTGGTTCTTGGTATTGTTTGTTTTTTGCCAGAAAGGTCAAGATCTTTACCTGAACCTACGGGTAACAGCAGAGGAGGGTGAGCAACGTGTCTGAGCGCATCAACGCGATGAGGCAACATTGCTTCTGCAGTCAGAGCGCAATGAAACATATCGTGTGCTAATTCCTTATGGTCATCGATTCGATACCTCGGATGGCGTCTCCGACGGAAGTGTGAGGGACATATGCAGAGTCCCAACGGTTTCAAGGCATGGGCGGCTGAACACGCAGTTCACTTCGAGCCGCTCGACGGTGCCGCCGCGGACATTAAAAAGCTTTCAGTACTGGATGAAGTGCTCACAGGCCAATGGATCGTCTACCTGGGCGAGAGTGATCACTACGTCCATGAACTCTACGAGTTTCGCCTCCTCCTCACACGCTACCTATTCTCACGTGGCTGGCGCTGGATCTGCGAAGAGCTGGGACCCTCAGACGGCATGCGGATCGACCGCTACTATGCAACTGGGGATGAG
>CAZAYE010000702.1:0-2771 GCA_964489255.1 uncultured Enterobacteriaceae bacterium | reverse complement strand
AATGACCTGGGTGTCGGTACTGACATCACGGCCGGCGAGCAACGGATGCACGCGCAACTCGCCTTGCACCCGTTCTTTGAGTTCAAGTCCGGCCAGAGAACCTCCGTGCAACTCAACTTTGCGCCACCACTGCGCCTGCGGAGGGATACCGACTTTGACATCGACCACCCCAGGATAGGCAAAGACCGTCTCTCCGCTGAGAAAATCGCCGAGTTTTTGTCCTGAGACCGCGTCATACACTTCGACCGTAATTCCCAAGTCGTTGCCTTTCTTATCCAGGACATTGACCCGCAAGCCCGCGACTTCGGTGATAATCACCGTGCTGGTGCGACCAGCCTTCACTAAGATCTTGTCACGCGACACCTTGCCGCCGAGCACGTCAAGTTCGAGCCGGTAGGTGCCAGGCGGCAGGTGTACAGGGCTGTCAAGCTTAATCGTCGCAGCAGGGACCTGGGTGCCTTCGGCGTAAATTTGCGCTGTAGTGTCGCTTTGTTTGCCAGCGTCTCCGAGGGCCTGGACAACAATAGTACCCTGCCCTGCGTCTTGGGCTGCAGCCATCCCGGCGCCGAGCACCAATAGGCTGAGGAGAGAAAAGATTACAGAAAAAACGAGCGGACGCTTCGGCCGACTCAGCATGAACGGAAAACCCTCAACGCTTTCAATACGCATCTCGTTCGACCTAGAGCCGTTTGCACTCGCATGCGTCCCCTGGTACTGAGCCGCGCGCGTCAGCAAGCGACCACGTGGCCGCTCCCTTACGGTCGCGGCTCGGATCAGCCACTGTTTCTACCCAGAGAACAGGAAAACAAAGGGTCTTATCCGGGTGAAAATTGCTCCAAGCCCCTTCGGCTGCGCTCCTCAGAATAACATCTCTCAAAATCACGTGGTTAGAATACTACTTCTCCAGCGGCAAATCCTCTCGGTTCCCCCACTCGGCCCAGGAGGCGTCATAGTTACGGACCTTGTCATAACCGAGGAGCCGCAGCGTGAACAATCCGTGCGCCGCACGGATGCCTCCTTGTCAATAGGCGATCACTTCACGCTCGGGTTTGACCCCTCTCTGATCGAACATGGCCCGCAGCTCAGCCGCAGGCTTGAATTCCTTGGTTTTGCTATCTACATAGTTGAGCCACTCGAGGTGGACTGCTCCAGGAATGCGACCGCCCCGCTTGGTGCCGCGGGCATTCGCGCCAGTCCATTCTCCATCTGAGCGAACATCAAGAAGAAGGCGGTCTGCCTGACCGATGGAGTCACGAACATAGTCCCACCGCGCAATGAAGTCTGCGCGAACCCGGGGGGTGAATGTCGCCTTGGGAGGCCGCGACTCAGCATTGTTTATTGGCCGACCTTCGGCGAGCCATTTGTCCCAGCCACCATTGAGCACCTTCACTTGTGGGTGCCCGTAGTAGCTCAACGCCCACCAAAAACGAGCAGCATAGAGGCTGCTAAAACCATCGTAGGCAATCACCAACGTATCGTTGCCAATACCCAACGCGCCCATGGTCTCGGCGAACTTCCCTGGACCCATGATGTGCAGTGCGCCCTCTTCTTCCTTCAGGTAATGGTGGCCGCGAAAAGTAATCGCGCCGGGAAGGTGCGCACGACGATAGGCGTCGCGGTTATCACAGTCCACAATACGGACGTTGGCGTCCTGCAAATGCGTGGCCAACCACTCGGTGGTCGTCAACATCTCTGGCCTGGCATAACCTTGGTCTGCCATGAGGAGGTCTCCTTCTTCTATCGTCTGTCTCGACTGTAGTCGTGAGGGTAACTGATCGCAAGAGCGTGCTTATTCCGCAGGTGCTAATAGAGCGCTGCTCAGGGATCAGTTTTGGTTGACGAGAGCGAACATGGCAGGGTAAGTTGCGAGAGCGCTGGTGTTTAGTCTTCTCTGATCCGATGAGAGCGTGAGGTCTGAATGGGCGAATTAGCCACAGGCGGCAGTCAACGAGCCAGAAGTGAAGGCTTCTTCTATGGCTGGGTTATCGTTGGCATCGTTTTTTTCATCTCCGTCATTGATGGTGGGTTTACCTATATTTTCTCGGCCTTTCTCAAACCACTCTCTCAGGAGTTTGGCTGGTCCCGCGCGGAAACTGCTGGTGCTTTCTCCCTCTATTTACTCGCTACTGGGCTGGTGCTGCCGCTGTGGGGAGGGCTGGCAGACCGTCGCGGTGTCAGGCTGGTTTTTCTCTTCAGTGCCCTCATCGATGGTGTTGCTCTGTTCCTCTTAAGTTACATCACAAGTCTGTCTACCTTTTACGTCTTATACTTGTTTCTGGGCGTAGGGCTGGCAGGCATTGGGCCCATGAGCGTAGGAAAAATCATCTCCCAGTGGTTTGTGGCGAAAAGGGGAAGAGCAGTGGGGATCGCTTTGATTGGCGCAGGCGCAGGTGGACTTGTTCTCGTACCACTGACTGGGTTTTTGATCGAAACCTTCAGTTGGCGGATCGCGTATCAAGGGTTAGCGGCGCTGGCCTTGGGCGGGATGTTTCCGCTGGTTTGGTTTTTCCTCAGCGATAGGCCAGAAGAGAAAGGTCTGGTGCCGTTGGGACAAGACAGCCCTGTGGCTGGCTCTACAGACGCGCGAAGAGAGAGCAGTCCAGAGTTAGATGGCTGGACACTCAAAGAAGCACTGTACACGCCGACTTTCTGGCTGTTGGGGGTCGCGTTCTGTCTGGGATTGATGGCGGCGCTGGCCATGACCGCGCATCAGGTTGCGTTCCTCCAGGACGCAGGTCTGACGCTGGAAGCGGCTTCGACCGTTGCTGGAC
>CAZAYE010000701.1:0-2778 GCA_964489255.1 uncultured Enterobacteriaceae bacterium | reverse complement strand
ACCCCGCTCAACGCTATCATCGGATTGTCCGAGGCGCTGCTGGAGAAGATGTTTGGTGAGCTGAACGACAAGCAGAAAGAATACCTCGAGGACGTCCTCTCCTCCGGCCGTCATCTCCTCGCGCTCATCAATGACATCCTCGACCTCTCCAAGGTTGAGGCTGGGAAGATGGAGCTGGAGCCAGGCGTGTTCAACCTCCGCGAGCTGCTCGAAGGCAGTCTGGTGATGGTCAAGGAGCGTGCTCTCGCACATGGCATCGCCCTATCGCTAGATATCGCTGACGACATCGACACCTTCATCGGGGATGAGCGCAAAGTGAAACAGATCCTCTTCAATCTGCTCTCCAATGCCGTGAAGTTTACGCCGGACAAGGGCAAGGTAGGCATTACCGCCAAAAAGACCGCGAGCGCCGTGCAAGTCTCGGTATGGGATACGGGGATAGGCATTGCGGCGGACGATCAGCAACGGATCTTTGAAGAGTTTCAGCAAGTCGGGAAGGGGTTGACGGACAAACCGGAGGGGACCGGCTTGGGGCTGGCGCTGACTAGAAGGTTCGTAGAGCTACACGGAGGGACGATGTGGGTGGACAGCACTCCAGGCCGTGGAAGCACCTTCACTTTTACTCTGCCCCTCGCCGGGGCGCCGGACCACACGCTCCCTGTAGCCGTGCAGCAGCAAACAGTTACAGAGGGGGTGGCAGAGGCAGCTTCTACGGGTCCTCTCGTGTTGGTGATCGAAGACGATGCGAAAGCAGCGGAACTCTTGCGTCTCTACTTAACTGAGGGCGGCTATACCGTCGCTCTTGCCCGGGATGGTACGGAAGGGTTAGAGAAGGTGAAGCAGTTGTACCCAGACGCGGTCATTCTCGATGTGTTACTGCCGAAGGTAGATGGGTGGGCCTTTCTCACGCAGCTGAAAGCCGAACCCGCGACCAAGGATGTGCCGGTGATTATTACGTCGGTTATCGATCAGAAGGGCAAAGGGTTCGCGTTAGGCGCCGCGCATTATTTGGTCAAGCCGGTCCACAAGGAAGAACTGCTCAGGGAGCTCGGGGCTTTGCGGGTGTGGGAACGGTCGGGGAAGTCTCGGAGTGCTCTGTAGGAGGGAGACAGACTCATGCCTGGAGAACGTATCCTGATCGTCGAAGATAATGTCAAAAATTTGAAACTGGTGCGCGATGTCCTGCAATTCCACGGCTATACCACCCTAGAAGCGGAAAGTGGCGAAGCCGGGATCGAACTCGCCCGCGAGCAATATCCCGCGCTGATCTTGATGGATGTGCAGCTCCCTGGTATGGACGGGCGGGCGGCCATGAAGGTCTTGAAGGCAGACACCAGCACCCAGCACATTCCCATCATTGCCCTGACGGCGTATGCCATGAAAGGCGACCAAGAGAGTTTACTGGCTGACGGGTTCGACGGCTATCTTTCCAAGCCGATCAACATCAAGGAGTTGCCCAGGGTGGTGGAGCGCTATCTCGGTGGACGGTCCTAAGCAGGAGTACAATCAATGAACGAGCCGCAAGCAAAGATCCTGGTCGTCGATGACGAGGTGAAAAATGTCAAACTGTTGGAAGCGCTGTTGCTTCCCAGAGGGTATGTCCTAGTCAAAGCTTATAATGGGGAAGAGGCGCTGCGGCAGGTGCAACAAGAGCAACCAGACCTCATCCTGCTCGATGTGATGATGCCAATCCTGGATGGGTTTGAGGTCTGTAAGCGGCTCAAGGGAAATGACGAGACCCGCCTGATCCCGGTGGTGATCATGACGGCTCTGGGACAAGTAGAGGATCGCATCAAGGGGATTGAAGCGGGAGCCGATGACTTTCTCACCAAACCATTCAATCGCGATGAACTGCTGGCGCGCATTCGCACCTCGTTGCGTTTGAAACGCACGATTGAACGCAAAGTGAGCTTGTTGCAGGGCGTGCAGGAACACCTGGCCAAGTTCGTCCCACAAACGGTGAAACGGATCATTGAGGAGAATCCTGTAGCACCAGAACTGGAGAAGCGGGAACAGGATGTGTCGATACTCTTTGCGGATATCAGCGGTTATACGAGGCTGAGTGAAGCCCTGCCCCAGGAGCAAGTGAGCTTCATCATCGAGCGGTATTTCTCCAGTTTCTTAGATTGCGTCCATGCCAACGAGGGGGATCTTAGCGAAACGGCTGGCGATGGGTTGATGGCAATCTTTCCCGATACAGACCCCACCTCCCACGCCAGGAACGCCGTGAAGACAGCGCTAGAGATTTTGCGACGGACGACGACGCTCAATGAACAGCTTCGCGGGGCCTTTGAGTCCATAGCCGTACACGCCGGGATTAACTCGGGCCTGGCTCTGGTGGGGCCAACCAAATTGGAAGGGGCAACCAGTACCCGCTGGACCTATACGGCCTCGGGACCGGTGACCAATGTCGCTGCTAGAATTGCAGGGCTCGGTGCGGGAGGGATGGTTCTCGCCAGTGCGGAGACTGCCCAGCGAGTCGTAGGGCTCTTCTCTGTGAAGGAGATTGGCAAAAGGCAGCTCAAAAACGTCAGAGAAGAAGTCATGATCTACCAGATTCTAGGGGAAGCGGACACTCAGGTGATTTGAAGCCTTCTTACCAAATCGTGGAAGGGCTTGCCGTCGAGGCTGTGAAAACCGAGGAATTCTTTCTGTAGGGGCGAGGCGTTGCCTCGCCCTGCCGGAGGGCGACCCGGCGGGTCGCCCCTACTATTTTTTCTCCTCAGGACCTGAGCAAACCGTGACAGTGTCTGCGCTGGACCTGGTACGATAATTAAC
>CAZAYE010000700.1:0-2783 GCA_964489255.1 uncultured Enterobacteriaceae bacterium | reverse complement strand
ATTACTAAAGAGAAATACCCATCGAAGGCTGTGGTCTAGCCGGCTAGCCATGGCCGGGGTGGATCCTTTGCACGGTCCAGGAACTTTTTAAGACACACGGGCATTCTCATGACTATGTGCTACACTCCCCTTTCTTCGCACCATAGGAGCGCATAGAGGTTTTTGGGATATCCAGGGAAAAAAATGAACCTGCATCGTCTACAGAATCGTTTCTTCGCTCTGCTCTTTAGTCATTTTCCGCGTTTGACTGAGCGCTGGCTCAAACGACAGCCAATCGAGGATTATGGTCCGCCGCCGTGGACTCCGCTCCATCAGCCATTGTCTGCCTGCACGGTTGCGCTGGTTACGACTGCCGGGGTGCACCTGAAAGATGACGTGCCATTTGATATAGGAGATAAAGAGGGTGATCCCACCTACCGAGTAATTCCGCTACGAAAAATGTCGATTGACATGAGAGCTGCAAGGATCGTGCAATCCTGGTTGTTGCTACTCGCTACTGGGTTGTTGTTCTGCAGTTTAGTGCTTTCTCGGCAAGTTGTAGCAGAGCCAACCCCAACAACTCCATTAAGTGTGAAACCTGAAACCAAAGAAGTGCAGGTCTGGGGCTTCATCTATCCAGCCCGTTTCAACGCTGCCCAAGGTAATGAAGTCCACTACCATCTCCTGGTATGGCAGGGAGGAAAATCGGCCAACGCGCTGATTGAAACGCCAGCCGACGACTTAGCTTTTCACGACGCCTTGGTCGCTCTCGGCGCGCAGCCTGGAGATAATCTCACCATGGCGTCCTGGCATGAGCGCCACAATGCGCACAGCTCTGCCCCGTGGGAAAAAGTCCTGGGCAGCTCTCTTGAGGTACGTATCTCGTGGAAAAGCAACCCGGCCGGCATTTCAGTCCCCCAAGCCTTTCATCCTACTCAATTTGCGACTCCGGACTCCGGACTCCAGACTCCGCACTCTGCCTTAGATTGGCGCTTTGGCGGTAACCGTGCACGGTGGTTTAACCGTGTGCCTCTGGCCCCTCGTCCAGGTTGCCTGGCGTGCCTATACAGTTGTCCAAGCGGCAAGGTCAGCAACGGGGCTTTGAGCATCCATGACTATGTAAGGGCTCCCTCGCGTTTCATGGCGAATACCGCTATTCTGCCGCCGGATGGCACGCCGGTAATTGTCACGTTTCGTGTGCAGCCGTAAAAGATCCTGCAAGGGAGCACGTTCCTTCTGCCGCAACATGAATCCAACGTTGTATGTCCGTCTCCCCACCGCGCATCGCTGTCCTCATCCCCGCCCTGAATGAAGAAGTCTCCCTCCCTTATGTCCTGGCTGATCTTCCCACGAGTATGGTGGAAGAGGTGGTCGTCATCGACAACGGCTCTTTGGATCGGACCGCCGAAGTGGCGCATGGCGGTGGCGCGACCGTCCTCAGCGAACCGCGCCGCGGCTATGGTTCGGCCTGCCTGACTGGCATCGAGTACCTGAAAACTAAGACTCCGGACATTGTCGTGTTCCTCGATGCCGACTACAGCGATCATCCAGACGAACTCCTTGTGGTTGTACAGCCGATCGTTACCGAAGGGTACGATTTTGTCATTGGCTCCCGCACCAAAGGTGCGGCCGAACCCGGCGCCCTCCTGTTTCAGGCGCGCTTTGGCAATGCGCTGGCGATATTCCTCATTCGCTTGCTCTATGGTTTTTCCTACAGCGACCTCGGCCCATTCCGTGCCATTCGTTTCTCTAAGCTCCTGGAACTAGGGATGGCCGATCACACGTACGGTTGGAATGTAGAGATGCAGATCAAAGCTGTGCAACGAAAGCTGCGGATCGCCGAAGTCCCGGTCAGTTACCGCAAACGTGTTGGTGGTGAGTCAAAGGTAAGCGGAACGGTCAAAGGTACTATCCTCGCCGGATGTAAAATCTTGTGGACAGTGTTCCGCTACGTGAGGGAAGCAGCGTGAGCGAAAAAACTCTCGAGTGGGACCTCGCCTTTGCGCGGGACGAAGTCGTTGATGGTCTCGAAAAACTGTTCTCCCAAGCCGGGTCCACCTATACGCGCACGGACACTGCCGGAGAGACGCATTTTCACGCAACCTTCTCGCCGGGCGCGCTCGAAGCGATCGTGCGACCGCTCTCTGCTCATCGCAGCCCGTTCAACATCCAGGTCACTCTCCATCGCTCTTTACTGGTGATAAAGTGCCGGGGGTTGAGCGCCCAAGAGGAAGACGCCTTACGGCACCGCCTGACTCTCACATTCTTGCGGGTTGGGGGCTGATACCAGTCTCACACTCAGTTGTATTTCTTTTGATTTGTCCAGCACCGCGGGAGCCTCGCCCGCGCCGCCTTGCCTGACGTCGTGCATCTGCGCTGGGAGTGGCATCGGGTCGAGCGGGCGATGGAGCGCGGGAAGTTCTCTCTTGATGCCCTGTTCGATCGGGCACTCGCATGGGGCATGGTTCAGCTTGCTGCCTGCATTGGTAAAATTCGAGATCTAGTGTAGGGCTTTATTCCACACTGTGTGTTGGTATCACTTTCACAGCGGCCCCAAGTATAAAATTGCGAGAAGCGAAAAAAGTATGTTTTGGTGTCTTCTTTCGCGCTCTGCGGACTGAACAACAGGCTCGCTGAGCCCGATGCAAGAGCGGTACAGTTATTGCAGAGCTTTATTGCCATTTCCTTGCAGGCATTTCTGTCAAGGGCAAACTATTTAGTTCAGCTGGAAATAGGTTGACGAACAGGGGGTAGTTGTTCACAAGCACCTTTCTAGCCAATTCTTAGTTTATAACTCACTGTGA
>CAZAYE010000699.1:0-2785 GCA_964489255.1 uncultured Enterobacteriaceae bacterium | reverse complement strand
AAGGCGGCAATCGAACAGTAGATCAGCTGGGGATTGACCTCCAGCAGTGCGGCGGGTCCCAGACCGATTTCTTCTGCGACACCAGGTCGTAGGTTCTGAATGAAAATGTCCCCCTCAGCAATGAGACGGTGGAGTTGCGCTATCGCCGCAGGATCTTTGAAGTCGAGTGTGACAGACCGCTTGTTCCGATTCATGGAATGAAAGGGCATTGAAGCGCTGTGGACGAAGGGAGGACCCCAGCCGCGCGCATCGTCACCTCCCTCGGGCCTTTCCACTTTAATGACATCGGCTCCCAGCCCAGCGAGAATCTCGCCCGCCAAGGGGCCAGCGAGGTTTAATCCGACCTCAATGACTTTCACTCCTGACAGCGGTGTGCGTACTTCCATCCGGGTCTCCTTCCTCGTTTCGTTTGTGACGCGCTACGTTCTCCTCAACTGCGGAAGCACGTCCTCTCCTAATCGCTGAATACACTCCAGTACTTGTTCCGCCGCTGGCCCTAAAGGCACGCGACAACGCAGCACAAACCATTCCACTCCCAGGGCGGTTCGCCAGCGGTCGAGTTGTGCCAACCAATCCGCTGCAGTGCCAAGGACCATGTGTTGCCGGACTTTCTCTACGGTGAAATCAGATTCTGAGCGAAACTGTGGCGTTGGCGTGAGCATTCCCCAGCGAAAGTAGAACTTGCATTCTTCGACCCATAAGCGACCAAAGGTTTTCTCGGCCTCTTCCATGCTGGGGGCTAACCAGCCATCACGCAGGAGGGCAATACGCGGGGTTTTCCCTGCCTTGAGTGCGGCTTCTCGATAGATCTCGACCTGGGCCTTGAGCGTGTCGATGGTGTCGAAAAATGGTGCCATGGCCCACAGGTCACCCAAACGGCCGGCGCGAGCAATCGACTTGGGGCCGAAGGCACCGATCCAGATCGGTGGATGCGGCCGTTGGTAGGGTTTGGGAGTGAGGTGGATCGCGTCGTAGTGATAATATTTTCCATGATGCGCAGTTGGTCCGGTTGTCGTCCACGCTTTGCGCATCACCTCCAGACCCTCCTCGAATCGCCCCTCGCGCTGCTTAATCGGTATGCCAAAGTGATCGAAATACCGGGGGTGATAACCCACCCCGAATCCCAGAATGAGACGACCACGGGAGAGCAGGTCGATCATGGCGGCTTCCTCAGCGAGGTGGATCGGATTATAGAGCGGCGGCATGATGACGTAGGAGCCGAGCTTCACATACTGGGTGCGTGCGGCAATGGCAGCGAGTAGTGTGAGCGGTGCCGGAAACAGACATTCGGTACGGGCATGACGTTCAGGAACGAACACGCCGTCGAAGCCCCACCGTTCGGCCTGTTCCGCTTCTTGCAAGAGCTGATTAGCAAACCGGGTAGAACGCTCAGCCTCAGGCTCAGGTTGTTCGTACGCGCCGCCGTGCGTATCTGGCATGTAACCGATGGCGATCATGGGTACCTCCTTTTAGGCTTGCTCTCTTATACGTTTGTGTGTTGGCGCTCACAATGGGACTGGCCTTGCCGCCTCTGTTGGGAAGGCGCAGTGCAAGACCCGAAACTCGCGCTCACGTACACGAGGGCCTACAACCGATGGCTCGCTGATTTCTGCCGAGATGAAGGAACGGCTTGCTCCCCTGTCGGAGGAAGTGCGACGCAAGGTGTTGGGCGACAGCGCGGTGCGATTTTATGGGCTGGCTATCTAGATTGTAAAACGTTGTGAGTAAGGTCTGCTCTCTCCTTCACTGCGCGTGAATAGCCAAAGATTGGTTCGTAAGGGGCACCGGAGGAAATGTGGGTTCGGGTTGCCATGACGTCCTCCCGTCGGTCAGCGGGGTTTCCCGAGAAACTGGAGAGCTTGATTGATCAAGTCCTTTTGCAGGTCCGATGAATTGGGCCCCAATGTGAGCGTAAGTATTATACCAAATCTCGATTGAACTGCTCCAATGCGTTCGTGCTTCGACAGGGCTCAGCACGAACGGTTTTCTCCTGCACTGGAAGAAGATCCGTTCGCCCTGAGCGGAGCAAAGCGAAGTCGAAGGGTGGACGGCGCCACGAGAAACGGCCCATTTCAAAAGTGAAGTAGTATTACGCCTTCTGTGGTGCTCGGCTGACGATGACCTCATCAATAAGCCCGTACTCGCGAGCCTCGTGACTCGAAAGAAAACGGTCACGGTCCGTATCCTGCTCGATACGGGTCAGCGTCTGTCCTGTGTGTTTGCAGAGGATCTGGTTGAGTTCTTCGCGAACGCGGAGGATCTCACGGGCGTGGATGCCAATGTCACTGGCCTGACCTTCTACACCCCCCCAGGGCTGGTGAATCATAATGCGAGCGTGGGGCAGCGCGTACCGCTTCCCCTTGGCCCCGGCTGCCAGGAGAAGGGCACCCATACTCGCCGCTTGTCCGACACAGAGGGTGGACACATCCGGCTTGATGTACTGCATGGTGTCATAGATCGCTAAACCCGCAGTCACCGAGCCGCCCGGCGAATTGATGTAGAAGTGGATATCCTTTTCGGAATCCTCGGACTCTAGAAAGAGGAATTGCGCCGAGACGAGAGCGGAAACCTCGTCCGTCACCGCCGACCCCAGGATCACAATGCGATCTTTGAGCAAGCGGGAGTAGAGGTCATAGGCTCGCTCCCCTCTGCCGGTCTGTTCAATCACAGTAGGAATGATGATAGCCATAGCAACAAAGAGCTTATCCTAATCCGGGTGCTCTGGCCAGCAACGTCAGTTTTCTTGACATTGGCACGCCGGAGGAAATCATCGGGCAGATCAGGC
>CAZAYE010000698.1:0-2792 GCA_964489255.1 uncultured Enterobacteriaceae bacterium | reverse complement strand
GATCTAACGGAGTTACGTAGCGCAAACTCCCGTGGGCGATAGCAGGATGAAATCGTAGGGAGGAAAGACCGCTTGTCAGTCATGGGCGCTCGTGGTACTGCGCTCTATGTGGATATTGCCCGACAGCTTGACCGACTACTGAGAATAGCCCAAGAGGACCGTGACGTTTTGGCCGTCATCCTTTTTGGTAGTGTTGCACGCGGGGATCAGACCCCGACATCCGATATGGATGTCTGTTTGGTTCTCCGACCGTGCAAATATTCTCGCTTAGCTCTCTCCCGTAAGAAGTTAACGTACCTGAAAGAGAGCGCTCTCGACGTGCAGATTCTGCAACAACTCCCCCTTTATATCCGGAAAAGGGTATTCCAAGAGGGGCGAGTGCTGCTGGAAAAGGATACTGACGCGCTCTATGAGATCGCCTTCCGCACGGCGCAGGCCTTTGAGGATTTTAAGCCCATTTACTATACGTACCTTGCCGAGGTGGCCCGTGCTGGACCGTGAACGGATTCTAGCTAAGCTGGACGATCTTGAGGGATATGTGCGAGATTTGCGCACCATCGCTCCGGAGAGCTTTGTCGCATATCAGCAGATTGAAAAGAAAAGGGCCTGTGAGCGACTTCTGCAAATTGCCGTGGAGTGCGTTATTGATGTCTGCAATCTGCTGGTCGCGGGGTTGCGGTTGGGTCTCCCTGCAGAAGAGGATGACTTGTTTGAAAAGTTGCAACAGGCAGGCGTCCTCTCGTCGCGGATGGAGGAGACCGTCAAAGAAATGAAGGGATTCCGGAACATCCTGGTCCATGAATACGGGCGCGTTGATGACGAGATTGTTTATCAAGCAGTGACAGCTGAGCTCGGCGATTTTACAGAATTCAAAAACGAGATCTTAGAAGCCCTTAAGAGGATTTAAAGCGGGTTACCTACCACAACTTCTCCAACAATGCCTTGGCCTCTTGCAAATCCTTCGTACCAAATCCTTCGGTGAACCAGCCGTAGATCTCCGCCAGCATATGCCGGGCTTCATCTTTCTTGCCTCGTTGCCACCACAGGCGAGCTAAGCTCATGGCGGCGCGCAGCTCCAGCGACTTCGCCTGCTGACGCTGTGCGGTCTCGATGGCCTTGTGAAAACACGCTTCGGCCTCTTGGGTGCTGGGTGTTAGGTGTTGGGTGCTGGGGATTCCGGACTTCGGACCTCGGACTTCGGACTGTTTTAGCATCAGCTCGCCTTTCAGCCGATGCAGCTCCGCCTCGCACCAACGCTCCCCGGTTTTGTCCGCCGTGGACAGCGCCTCGGCCAGCACAGGCAGCCCCTTTTCGGCCTGTCCTCCTTTCCCGTACGCGTCAGCGAGCAGAAAGAGCCAGTATGGCCGCAACAACTGTGCCCCTGTAGCTGGCATGGCAGCTAGACTCTGGCGGATTTGAGCTATCCCTTCCTCCGTCTGGCCCTGATCTGCCAGCGCCCAGCCACCCAGGAAAGCCTCCATGATTACGTACAGCACAAACCTGTGCTCGGTGGAGATGCTCCGGGCAGCCTCCAGTCGCGCGTGCATGGCATATTCATCCCGGCGATACTGGTGGAACAGCGCTGCACTATCCAGGACAGCCGTCATGGTAAATGGGTGTGCCAGCTCTTGCGCCAGGCTGAGCGCCGCCTGGCTCTGCTTAAGTGCTTGGTCTGGATAACCTAGATGCCACAGGACATGCGCCATATAGTTGAGGTAAAAAACTCCGGGATCATGCCCATACAGGAAGACATGAGAGGAGTGCTGCCGCGAGTCGTAGACGGAAAAGCCCTGTTCCAGGTGGGTCCGGGCCAGGGTGAACTCGCCCATATGGTGTACGACCTGCCCCAGTGCCCGATGGGCCTCTAAAAGAAGGGCTGAGTCTTGGGCACGCTGGGCTAGGGAGAGACAGCGCTCGCCTAGTTTCCGAGCGGTATGTAAACGTGCCCGCACGCCATAAAACATCTCCAAGCCCATAAGCACGGGAAAGAGTTGAGGAGTGTCTTCGACCTGCTGACATAAGGCTTGCGCCCGCGCATAGACGTGTTCCACCTCCGCGGCCGCATAACCCTTGGTGGCCATTAATTCCGGGCCGAGGGCCATCTGTAGGGCTAACTCCTGTTGGGTGCGTTCGGGACTGTCTGGCAGGGTCGCGAGCAATTCTAGCCCCTTGGTGAGATGAATAATGGCTTCCTGATGAGCATTCCGCCGCACGGCAGTCTGCGCGGCCTGTTGGTGATAGTGGATGGCCCGGCGGTAATCACGCCCCTGCTCAAAGTGCACGGCTAATTCAGCGGCGACCTCACCCGCCCGCCGGCCGTAGGCCGCTTCCAATCGTTCCCCCATCCGTCGATGCCACTGCTGTACCTGCCCGACGCTGACCCGCTCATGCCACAGCTGTTGATACAGCGCGTGGCGAAACCCGTACCGCGCCGCCCGCGTCCCGTCCGGCCACTCACCGATCCCCGCCAGACGCAGAAACTGCTGTCGCTCTGCTAAATGGTTACAGTGCGTTTCGACCGCTCCGCTCTCGGTTTCCAGCGCTGCCGCCACCGTGGCGGCTGAGAACTCCGCACCGGCAAGGCTAGCAGCTTCCAGAACGCGCTGCTCCGCCGCCGCCAACCGCCCGCGTTGCCGGGCAATGAGTTGGCGGATGGTCTCTGGCGTCTCTCTCCCGATCTGGTCCACTTCACCCTGTAGCACCCAAAGACCATCACAGGGCGTCAGGACTTCCCGCGTGACCAGATCCTGCACGAGGCTGGTGAGAAAGAGCGGGTTGCCGCCGGTGCGCTG
>CAZAYE010000697.1:0-2800 GCA_964489255.1 uncultured Enterobacteriaceae bacterium | reverse complement strand
TGACTTAACTTATGCCATGCTAATTTTGGTCTTGACAATGGGGTACACTTCAGATCGAACGCTAGTTGGACAGTCATCGGAGGCTGCCGGTCACGATCATTTGGCGGCCCCTTCCCGACAAGAAGTATTTCCACAGGGTCGAGCGCATCCAGCCGAGCCTGCTGCACATCCTGCAATGCACGCTCGGCGATTTCTCGAAGCAGGATATTTGGCTCGCTTGCAGCAGTCTGAAAACGCCGTGCGAACTCCCGCAAACTCGCACCGTCAGGGTGATTGTCGTTCGCGTGTTGCAGAAATTCCTGCGCCTTATTGCGCAGCCGCAGCCATAACTGCCGGTTCCTCTCCCCAGAGAGTTGTCCGCAGTCCCTGAGAGTATCGCTCAGGCCAGAGAGGCGGGCTTTATTATCTGACGATTTCTTCCTCTTTCCTTTCTCGTCGAAACCGAGTTTTTTCCAGATATCGCTGCTCCGTGGTACGTCATACAATGGTTCCTTGACCCGCACGACAGGAAAGCTGTTATGATTTCCTTCCATTACCGTCCAAAGTCCGGGCCACTCATCCTTCGTCACAAACTCTACAGCTGCTGCGTGGCCTTGTTCGTCCAGTCGCACACGCAAACAGGGGCCAGTGGATGAACCTGGGGGCTTCACTCTTGGGTGCTCACGCGGAAGGTTTATCCGTGCCCGCTCCAAAGCTTGCCAAAGCGAATAGGTCTCATTTAGCATGAGAATTTCCCTTCCTCGTAAATCAGGACTCCCTCTTTGATCTCAACGTTCTGCCGGAAGATTGGTCGGAGCTTGCGGTGCTCCCACATTGAGTGCAGCAGCGACGGGATGACCACGTTTACCGTCTTGTCCAGTTCAATGTTATTGCCGTTCTCATCGCGCTCGCGTATCGGCCCGAAGTAGCTTGGCACGAACTCCTTCCAGCCCAAACAGGGGGTGTAATAGGTCTGGCCATGCGCCAGCCGTTCATTGAAACGCTCCCATAACTCTTTTGCATGATCTCTGGTGCCTGACCGTTTCTTGCCCTTTACATCGGCGTAGAGGCGGTAGTGCACATCCACCAGAATTGTGGCGATCAACTGATAGTTGTTGTTCCTCTTAATTTGATCAGGCTTCCGTAGTGGGCCGCCGTAGTTTGTGATGTACCTTTCGTAGCGGATCGGCCTGCAAATCTCGACACGAGTCGGTCGGATGTAAACACTGTTTCGCCAAGAGACGGCTTCGAACATCCCCTTGGCTGCACTATAGGTCGGAACGGGATAGGAGACTGGCGTTACTCCTGTGTCTGGTCTTGTGAACATCGCAGCAGGCCCGACGACCTCCAAAGCTATAGCGGGATATCTGGACGTAAATTCTGTTACTGCCTCCATTTAGACACCTCGTCAATTTGCTGCATATTGGTCGCTTAAAACGCGGTGACCGAATAGTGACTCGAACTTTCAGAAGCAAGGCTGCCTTCAGTCTGAGCTTTGAGGTAGTCCTGAAAAGTCGGATTGAATTTCCCCAGATCATGCCACAGCCCAGCCCAGTAGCCAAAGTCCGCAGCACCAAATTTGCCGGCGAACTCTGCTGCCATTTCGGCAATACGGGTCAGATGTTCTACCAGGTCGTGGGGGTGACCCTCATGGTTGGATGAGTGTGCATATACCATCGTCATCCTTCTCGCTTCTCAACGATCTTGAGAGTTTGATATTGACAATCAACTCAATATTCCTGCGAAAAAAATCGGCTATCCTCACCATGGCAAGACTATCTGCCCCTGAGCCTGGACTGGGTCCTTATGCAGGCTGCGGTCCTTTCCTACGTATAAAAGTCCGAGCTGCTGTAAGCGCACGGTTAAGGCACTAATGGTGACCTCGAAACGGTCGGCGAGGGTGTACAGATTCGACCAACGTGTCCTGTCTACGGTACCCACCTCTGCTCGAAGCAAGTCCTTCGGCATCAAAATGGCCGCTGCGTAACGATTCACAGCGCGGGCCTCCGCAGGATCATCAGCGCGGGACTTGAGTTCCCGCAGCAGGTCTTGTCCTTCAGGCAAAGACAAAAGCCGCTTGATGACAGTAACTTCGCCAACCGGTGAGCGCCGTCGAGCAAAGGGACTACTATCGTCCAGCACAAACAAGGTCGGATGCTCCATAGCCCCTGTGTCGATGAACAGATCCCAATGGCCCATTTCATGCCCTTTGGTAGAGCGCTCCAGGCCTGGTTTGGCGTCGAACAGTGCACGGTGCTTGTCGTTCATCACGATGAGACGCTTCTGCGGATGCAGGGCTCCAAGCACTGTCTCACTGGGGAGTTCATCGATGTCCTCCCACAGAAAGTCGAGCCCGAGCACTTTTTCGGCCAGCAGGTCTATGGGAATCGGGAGGGTTAAAGGGCGTGCGAGAATCCGAGCCAACTGGGCAAGCCGCTCGGTGGCCACATCCTCAATGTCCTGATTACGATAGAACTTCACTTTTTTGTTCGCCGCCGCATCAGGTATTTCAACATGGCCTGCCAATCGTCATCGCTCAGATTCAGGTTCTGCGCTGATCGGTAAAACAGGCGTGCTGCTTCACTTTCCTTGAGTGTCTGACCCAAATCCTCGGGGGCTTTGCCAGCCAGAGCGAGTAGCTCGTCGCTGTTAGCATCGAGTGCCTTGGCAAGGTACATGATAGCCATGGTTGATGGCGGAGGAAGCTTGTCGTTTTCAATCTTGCTCAGATAGGTGACGTCAAAGCCGCGTCTGTCTTCTTCCCTCAGGCCACAGGACACGCGCTCAGCGAGTTCACGCTGCGTAAGATTCCGGACCTTGC
>CAZAYE010000696.1:0-2811 GCA_964489255.1 uncultured Enterobacteriaceae bacterium | reverse complement strand
GTTCCTCCTCATAACATGCCCTCCTTACCCACCCAGCCGGTTCCCGGCAGGCGGCGTTCTCGTGATCACTTTTAGTGACCACTTTCTTTTTTCTCTCAGGCTGTGCTATAACACCCTCTCCTTCGCAGGCGTGCTAGTGAGGAAGTGGACATAACAAGAACGCGGCGGAAAGTCATAACATTGTGGTTCAATTTCCGTTCAATTTCTCTTGAACTTTCGCGGAGGAACCATGCAAGCAGAGCAAGAAATCCTCTTTCGCCACTGCCGCCTTGATCCGGTCAACCAACTCCTGTGGCGCGGCTCCCGCGTGATCCCCCTCAGGCAGAAGAGTTTCGCCGTGCTGCAGTACCTGGTGGGACATCCGGGGCAGTTGGCGACCAAAGCCGAGCTCCTGCGCGCGGTATGGTCCGAGACCTATGTGAGCGACACCGTGCTGAAAGTGTGTATTCGCGAGTTGCGGCATGCGCTGGGAGATCAGAAATGTGCGCCGCAGTTCATCGAGACCGTGCACCGGCGCGGGTACCGGTTCATCGCCCCGCTCACTACTCAGCTAGTAGCCAGTAGCCAGCATTCAGTAGTCAGTAGGAGGAGGGCAGCAAGTGGCTCCCAACTGGCAACTGACAACTGGCCACTGACTACTACTCCTCAGCAACTGGCAACTGGGAACTGGCAACTGACAACTCCCCTAGTCGGTCGTGAGGTGGAACTGAGACAACTACACGGCTGGCTGGAGAAAGTGCTGAACGGTGAGCGCCAGACTGTCTTTGTGACCGGCGAGCCAGGGATTGGCAAGACGACCCTGGTGGACGCGTTTCTCCAAAGTCTAGAGTCTAGAGTCCCGCGTCTAGCGTCAGAAGACCAAAGTCGCGATGCTGTTCAAGGTTCAACGTTCAAGGTTCAAGGCTTTGAACCAACCCCCAACCCCCAATCCCCAATCCCCAGTCCGTGGATTGCGCGTGGGCAGTGCATTGAGCACTATGGGGCGGGAGAACCTTACTTGCCCGTGCTGGATGCGCTGGAGCGGTTGTGTCGTACCCAAGGGCATGAGCGCCTCACGACGCTGCTCAAGCAGCAGGCGCCGGTATGGCTGGCCCAGATGCCTTCCCTCATCGGTCCCGCCGAGCGAAAAAAACTGCGGCGCGAGGTTCAGGGCGCCTCACGAGAACGAATGCTCCGGGTAATAGCTGAGGTTTTGGAAGCGCTGACCGCAGAAACCCCGCTTATCCTGGTGTTGGAAGACCTCCACTGGAGCGACCATGCCACCTTGGACCTGCTTTCATTTTTCGCGTGGCGACGGGAACCGGCTCGATTACTGCTCATTGGCACCTATCGACCGATGGAGGTGATCTCAGGCGGCCATCCGCTGAAGAGTATTAAGCGCGAGTTGCAGGTCCATGGTCAGTGTGAGGAACTGCCGTTGACCTTGCTCACTGAGTCGGCGGTTGCAGCGTATCTCACAGAGCGGTTTGCTGGGCTGCCGTTTCCGGCCTCGTTGACACAGGTGATTCATCGGCGCACGGATGGCAACCCGCTCTTTATGGTCAATGTCATAGACTATCTCGTGAACCAAGGCTTGATCAGGCAGCGCGACGGGCGGTGGGATCTGGAGGGGGACCTCGAGGAACTGCAAATCGAGGTGCCGGCGAGCATCCAAAAAATGATCGAAACCCACATCGACCTGCTCAACCCAGAGGAGCAACGGGTGTTAGAGGTTGCCAGCGTGGCGGGAGTAGAGTTCTCGGCGGCAACCGTGGCTGCCGCCCTAGAGGCAGAGGTGATTGAGGTAGAGGACTTGTGTGAGGGGCTCGCGCGGCGTGCACAATTCTTACGGTCGCGAGGAGCCAGTGAGTGGCCCGACGGCACGGTGGCAGCGCGCTATGAGTTCATTCATTCCCTGTATCAGCAGGTCTGGTACGAGCGAGTGACCGCTGGTCGGCGATTGCGGTTCCATCAAAGGATCGGTGAACGCGGGGAGCTCGCCTATGGCTCTCGGGCAAACGAGGTCGCCACGGAATTGGCTGTCCACTTCGAGCGTGGACGAGACTACAGCCGGGCCGTGCGGTATCGCCACCAAGCCGCCAAAAATGCGCTCCAGCGCTACGCGTATCGTGAGGCAATCAGTCACCTCAGCAAAGGCTTGGAATTCCTGAAGAGTTTACCCGACACCCCGGAGCGGCTCCAGCAAGAGATCTCCCTGCACATCTCTTTGGGGTTAGCGCTGGTCGCCACCAAAGGGTATGCGGCGGCGGAAGTGGAGAGAAGCTACACCCGCGCCTTGGAGCTGTGCCGGCAAGTGGAGCCGACCCCCCAACTGTATTGGGCTTTATGGGGACTACAGGGATTTTATTATGTACGGGCGGACTTGCAGACTGCCCGCACGCTGGCGGAGCAACTAGTTGAGTTGGCGCAGCGTCTGCAAGATCCCGGCCTGCTAGGGGTGGCACACTCGGTGCTCGGGGCTACCTTGTCCTCTCTCGGAGAGCCACTCGCGGCCCGCGGGCATCTGGAAGAGGGGATTGCGCTGTGCGGCTCTCAGAACCATGCGCGACTGCGAGCGATTTCCCTCTCTTTGATTAGTCGGGTGTTGTGGGGGTTGGGCTATCCGGACCAAGCGCTGCAAAGGATCGAGGAGGCGCTCACTCTGGCTCGCGAGGTGGCACACCCGCTGACCTCAGCTGTCACATCCTGCATTGCGGCCTTGCTGCACATTCTCCGCCAGGAAGTGCACGAAGCGCAGGAACGGGCAGAGGAGGTGATGACCTTCTCGCAAGAGCAGGGGTTTGTGCACTGGGAGGCACAGGCTCTGGCCTT
>CAZAYE010000695.1:0-2816 GCA_964489255.1 uncultured Enterobacteriaceae bacterium | reverse complement strand
AGCATGCCCTGACCCAGGAAGTGGCCTACAGCTCGGTACTCCAGGAGCGGCGCAAAGTGTTACACGAACGGA
Organism: uncultured Enterobacteriaceae bacterium; assembly: GCA_964489255.1. Taxonomy (GTDB): domain Bacteria; phylum Desulfobacterota; class Binatia; order Bin18; family Bin18; genus CAZAYE01. Next base: position 2,744 of record CAZAYE010000695.1, on the reverse strand, counting down.
CCGCCGGGGCGATTGAAGACCTCTACAGCGCCAACCTGGAAGACCACTACAGTGAGTTGGCGCATCACTACAGTCGCAGCGGTAACACCGAGAAGGCGGTGGAGTATTTAGGACTGGCCGGACAACAGGCGGTGCGGTGGTCGGCCAATATGGAAGCGATCAGTCATCTTGCTGCCGCCTTAGAGTTGCTCAAGACGTTGCCAGCTGCCCCTGAGCGCGCCCAGCAAGAGCTTGCACTGCAACTCGCCTTGGGCGCGCCGCTGAACGCTACCAAGGGCTATGCGGCTCCAGAAGTAGAGAAAGTCTACACCCGTGCCCAGGAACTCTGCCACCAGGTGAGAGACCCTCATCAGCTCTTCCGCGCGCTGCACGGGTTGTGGTTGTTTCATTTAGTACGAGCGGAGTACAAGACGGCGCATGAATTGGGGAGCGGCTCTTGAGGCAGGCTCAGAACATGCAAGACCCCGAATTTGTCCTTGAGGCTCACCGGGCACTGGGAAATACTTTGATTTTGCTTGGAGAGTTTACCTCTGCACGCGCCCATCATGAGCAGGCACTTGCCCACTACAACCTCGAGTGGCATCGCTCACCCGCCTTCGTTTACGGGGATGACGCCGGGGTAGCTTGCCATAGCCTCACCGCCCTAGTCTTGTGGTATCTCGGCTATCCACAGGAAGCCGTGAAGAGCGGCCAAAAGGCACTGACGCTGGCACGGGAACTGGCCCAACCCTCTAACCTAGCCTTTGCCCTCTGTCTCTCTGCTACACTCTATCAGTACCGCCAGGAGGTGCCACTAACTAAGCGGCAAGCAGATATGGCCCTAGCTCTCGCGACAGAGCAGGGTTTTCCCTATTGGGCAGCCCAGGCGGCGATCATGCGAGGTTGGGCGATGGCCGAGCAGGGACAGGCAGAGGAGGGAATCTCACAGCTATGCCAGGGTTTGGACGCGTGGCGGGCCACAAGGGCAGAACAGGCAGTGTCATATTTTCTTGCGTTGCTAGGCGAGGCGTATGGGAAAGCAGGGCAAACAGAGGAAGGACTCACTATCGTGGCCGAGGCCTTAGCCTTTGTGAATACGACGGGCGAGCACATGCACGAGGCTGAGTTACACCGGCTGAAAGGGCAGCTTACGCTGCAGTCTCAATCAAGCCCAAGGCCAGTCAAAACAAGTCAAGGCAAGTCTGAAATCACTAGCCCCCAACACCTAGCACCTAGCACCCAAGCGGAAGCTGAAGCGTGTTTTCTGAAGGCCATCGACATTGCTCGCCAACAGAGTGCGAAGTCACTAGAGCTCCGCGCTGCCACCAGCCTGGCACGGCTATGGCAACAGCAGAGCAAGAAAACTGAGGCGCGCCAGATGTTGGCGGAGATCTACAACTGGTTCACCGAAGGCTTTGACACAGCGGACCTGCAGGAGGCCAAAGCCCTGCTGGACGAGCTGTCGTAGAAGAGCGAACCTCACTAAGGACGAAGGTCAAGCAAGCGCTGGTCCGGATTTTTCTTGTAATCTCCGCTGCTTAGGTTAAGGTGGAAGAAAAAGAGAAAATTCTACTATTGGGGTCCGTATGGGATTAAACATCAAGAGCGAAGAAACGCACCGGCTTGCCGCCGAACTGGCCGAGTTAACGGGTGAGACGATAACCAAAGCTGTGACTGTAGCAATCCAGGAACGGATCGACCGGGTACAACGACAACGGAATGTTCAGGAGATTCTGGCGCGCGCGCAGGCGATCATTCGGCGGTCCGGTGGTGCAGAGCCCTACCAGGATCACGCTGAACTGCTCTATGATGAACACGGCCTGCCCAAATGATTATTGACACGTCCGCCCTCTTGGCCATCTTGTTTGATGAACCAGATGGGCCTGTGCTGTTGCAGCTTGTTGTTGAAGCACCGACGCGTCTCATGTCAGCGGCGAATGCCGTGGAAGCGTGGATTGTGGCTGATCGGCACGCTAACCCGGCCAAAGCCCCGGCGCTCGATGAATTGATCGAGGCGGTGGGGATTGACATTGAACCGGTGACCGTATCCCAGGCCCGTCTTGCGCGCGAGGCGTATAAAACCTATGGCAAGGGTAACCATCCGGCTGGGTTGAACTATGGAGACTGTTTTGCCTATGCGCTGGCAAAAGCAACGGGGCAGCCGCTGTTATTTAAGGGGGAGGATTTTTCTCAAACAGACATTAAAGCGGTGCTCCGAAACGGGAAGGTGAAGGAGCAAAACTAGTCGCCACCGTGCTGTTCTTCCACCCGTCGCCGCTTCCGTTAATGCCCACGACAGGGGGCTCCTATGTCGTTTTTCGAGAAGGTCAACCAGGTAGTCGCGTTGTTGCAGCGCGAAGGCCGGCTGTCCTACCGAGCCTTGAGACGCGAGCTTGAGGTGGACGATGAGTATCTTGAGGATCTTAAAGCGGAACTCATTAAAGCCAAACGGCTGGCCATCGACGAAGATGGCGAAGTGTTAGTGTGGGTAGGCGAAGGACAGAAGGAATCGGAGAACCGGCGAATCGGAGAATCGGGGCAAGAGTCAGAAGAACAACGATCACTTCGGACTCGAGACCCTCGGCGCCAGACACTAGACTCTAGACCCGTCAGCTACACCCCCAAACATTTGACCGAACGCATCCGCGCCGAGCAGGCGGCGATGGTGGGGCGGGGGGCAACGGATGGCGAGCGCAAGACCATCACTGCTCTCTTTGCCGACCTCAAAGGCTCGACCGCGCTGATCGAAGGGCTCGACCCCGAAG
>CAZAYE010000694.1:0-2817 GCA_964489255.1 uncultured Enterobacteriaceae bacterium | reverse complement strand
GGGCAAACTGGCAGCGGGTGCCACTGGCGGCTGTGTCCGCCAGTGCGAGGCGTTGGGCACGGGCAGGCAAGCTGCCCGTGGCACCCAAGATCGAGTTCAGTGCACACTTTTAGGATGGACGCGGTACTACTGTGAAAGCTCTGTCTCACTGCTGCCCGGTTTGTTGCGCCCAGAGCGCCTGGGCCTGTTCCCAACCCACAACGGCCAGGGTGTTGCCATCTTTGTCGATGAACTGGAGAGGCCCCAAGAACGTCATGTAGAATTCACTATCTTCGAGAAAGTACGTCCGATCATGCCGGGCATTGCAGGCTTCATACCCATAGCCGACCGCGGCGGCAGTGGAGCCACCCTTCTCCGCACCACCCCGCACTTCCATCTTCCCTTTGGTCAGAAAGTACTCGCCTGGACCGACGTGAATATGGCTGGCAAAGGACGAACCCTGAGGGCAGTCAAAAATGGCCGTCCAGGCGCCCACTTCCGGTGAAACATGGAGGAGTTTCCAGCGGATACCGCCGGCGGAAAACTCCCCAGGAAAAGGTTGCCAGGCCACCGAACTCACATGCACGTATTCATCAGCCGCTCGTTGTTTCATTGGTAGATTCCTCCTGTAGCGGTAGGGGCACGGCCTGCCGTGCCCCTACGAATGTACACACAATCTATTTTCTGAGTACGCTTTAACGCCAGGGCTCGACCAAAATCTTCGCATGATGCTCGGGCGAGCCCAGATCCTCAAACGCCTGCGCTACGCCTTCGACACCAACCTTGCCCGTGATCAACGGTTCGGTCGGCATCTTTCCGTCGGCGATGTGGCGCAGCATCGCAGCAAACTCTTCGCGTGTGTAGCCGAGGACAAACTGGAGGTTCAGTTCTTTGTTGGTGCCGAACATGGGCTGAATGGTATCTTGCTCCATGCAGACCCCGACTACGACAATCCGTGCCCCTTGTGGTGCGGAAGCCATGATCTGATCAATCACGCCGGGGACCCCAACACATTCAAAGATCACAGCAGGACGCAACGCTGGGCCCGTCGCCCACGGCGGGTGCTGCGGCGCACGGCTTGGTTCATGCCAGGCCGCGACCTGACGCCAGCTTTCGTAGGGTGATTTCTCTGCCGGATTGATAACCACATCTGCACCAACCGCTTCGGCAAGTTGACGGCGTCGGAGCGAGAAATCAGCAGCAACAATTGGCCGCGCTCCTTTGAGACGAAGCGACGCGATCACCGATAAACCTACCGGACCACAACCAATCACCAGTGGTACGTCATCCTTCTCCAACCGCGCTTTCTCGACGGCATGGAGGCCGACGGCCATGGGCTCGGTCAAGGCTGCCTGTTCGGTCGAAAGACCGTTCGGCACCTCCAGGAGCAGAGCTTCGGTGAGGCGCATATACTCGCCGTAACCACCAGGGTTTTCGTTCGAGTAGCCGACGGTCTGGACGCCAGTGGAACGAAGGAGTACAGGCATGGAGCACACGCGCGTCCCAGCTTTCAGATTTTTCTGGGTATGCGGTCCATGGTCTACGATCTCCGCGCAAAACTCGTGTCCCATGACAATGTCGCGGCTGAGGTCCATGGTAAAGGCGCCTCCCGAGCGACGGGATACTTCCACGAGCTTCTCCGCGTGTTTGAGAGTGTGAAGGTCCGAGCCACAGATTCCGCACGCGAGGGTTTTCACCAGGACCTCACCGGGACCCGGCTCAGGGACAGGAATGTTGTCGACAACGAGCTTTTTGTTTCGCATCACCGTAGCGCGCATGAGAGTATTCTCCTAGGGTTTTTTGTTCAGTCGGCTCAACTATAAGCCATTCGTGGCCTCAGTGTCCAGGTGAATAGCAGTGAAAAGCTCTTGACAGTCGAACGGAAAGTGTACTACTGCCAGGGGCATTGACAGGGGCGCGTCGGCCCGCCTGCATCACGAGTTCAGGGTTTACATAAGACTCATCCGGTAAAACGGGCCGCCCGGCGTATAGGTCAAAGGAGGGATCGCCGTGGACGGAATCAACACCCTGGAATTGGTTTTGAGATTAGCTGCCCAAGAAGCCATAGCGGCCGGCTACCGTGAGATTACTCCCGCCCATCTGCTGATTGCGCTGTCCCGCCTTAGTGATCCAGAGGTAGCCGCACAGATCGACAATGCCGCGCTGCGGAACGAGTTTGAGCAGCTTGGCATTGAACCCCGCCGCTTCCGTCGGCGGCTGCGTGCGTTGCTCGGTAACGGAGGAGCAAAGCCACCAGACGGTGTGATCCACCGTTCGCCAGAGTGTAGAGCGGTGTTCGCCCGTGCCCAAGCGATCGCTTCTCAGCAAGGGGTGCAACTCAGCGTGACTCATCTGCTGCATGCGACCTGGGTTTCCCTGGCCATAGGCGGCGCGATGCGAGCGGGCTCTGAGTCCGAGGTTGAGTGTCCGACCTGTCATGCGAAGATGCGACCGTCGGTGATCGGTGGCGTGCCACACTGTTCAGCATGCGGGCAAAGGATTGCTGCTCCTCCGGCAGAGCAGTCGCCACCGGACGCAATTCCCACAGAGTTGTAAGCAAACGAGCAGAGGAGGACGCTCAATGTTCACTGCCGAGGCACAGGCAGCGATCGACCGGGCGAAAGACGCGGCGGTCTCCCGAGGCGAGAGCCAGCTCACGCTCGGGGCAGTGGCGACGTCAGTTGCCCTGGACCGTCGCGGCGCTCAGCTCTTGTCGTAGTGTTTCGCTATTGACCTGGCGGAACTGCGGCGTCGCTTTCCATCCCCAAATCCGCTGCAGCGCTGCCCGGGAAAACTGCCGCTCTCGCAGGACGTCCGGGAGATGCTGGCTCTGGCTAA
>CAZAYE010000693.1:425-2818 GCA_964489255.1 uncultured Enterobacteriaceae bacterium | reverse complement strand
CCTCTTGCTCGGGCCTTCACAGTGCCGGGTGCCGCTGGTACCAGGGCGTCGATTGTTCGTAGGCAGAGCCGGCCTGGAACACCGTCGCCTCGTCGAAGGGCTTGCCCGCGAGTTGAAAACCGACCGGCAGACCTGCGCTACTAAACCCGCAAGGCAGAGCCAGGGTCGGGAATCCCGTCAAGTTGAAGAGCGGCGTGTAAATGGCAAAGTTCTCGTCCAGCAACCACATACTCGTAGGAGGTTCGGTGCGAATCCGTGCTGGCATAAGACCGGTCGTGGGCAGCATGAACAGATCCACGGTTGCTAACTGCTTGAGCATGTTGCGACGGATTTGCTCGCGTACGCGTTGCGATTGCAGATAAGAGGTAGCACTGACCAACGCTCCTGCGGCCAGGATTAAACGCAAGTCGGGGTTATAATCACCCGGCCGCTTTTTCATATCTTCTAAATGATAGGCGGCGGCATCAGCACAGATGAGCGGCCAAAAAACGGCCCAGAGTTCACCAAAGGTGATCGACTCGACGTCTGTGAGGACGGCGCCAAGTTGAGCCATCTGGGTGACGGCCTTGTCGAAGGCGGCAAGAATCTCTTTATCGCAATTGTCTGTAAACAGCGTGCGCGGGATACCAATGCGCAGGCCTTTGAGGTCTCGCCCGAGCTTGGCGCTGAAATCCGGGACGGGTACGTTGGCCGAAGCCGGATCGAGGGGATCATGACCAGCGCAGGCTTGCAACATGAGCGCACAATCCTTGACCGTCCGCGTCAGTGGCCCCGTGTGGTCAAGGTTCCAGGATAAGGGGAACACCCCCGCACGGCTAACCCGTCCGTAGGTGGCTTTCATACCAACAATGCCGCAGCAGAACGCCGGCCAGCGAATGGAGCCACCGGTGTCACTTCCCATGGCCCCAAAAGCCAACCCCGCGGCGACTGCAGCGCCTGAGCCACTACTCGAACCACCAGGATCCATTTCCAGGTTCCAAGGGTTACGGGCCGGCTGGAAGTATGACGCCAACGTCGGCAAACCCATGGCGAACTCGTAGGTGGCAAGTTTTCCGAGCATCACTCCACCAGCCTGTTTGAGCTTCTTCACAGAAGTGCAGTCCTGTTGAGCGACGTAATCCTTGCGCAGCTTTGACCCGCCGGTCGTCGGGCCGGACTCGTAAATGTCCTTCACGGCAATGGGCATGCCGTGCAGAGGCCCACGGTAGTGACCTCCGCGGATTTCTGCTTCGGCTTCCCTGGCGGCAGCCAGGGCTTCGGTGGCAAAGACGGTATAGTAAGCGTGCAACTGAGAGTCGAGCGCGGAGATACGATCCAAAGTTGCCTGCGTTAATTCAACTGGCGACAGTTCCTTCTTGGCAACTAAAGATGCGACCTCCGAGAGCGGCATGTACGCAACCCGTGAGCTAATGCTGGCCATGGCTAACCCTCCACTGCTGCCTGGAAAACCAGGGCTGGCTCGGTCTCTGGTTGGAGCATTCCTTGTACGACATTCTCCCACTTGAGCAGGCTCGCGTAGGCAGCGGTGAGCTGATTGAGTTCGGCATCACTCAAAGAAATGCCCACTGCCGCGAGCCGGGTCGCGACGATTTGTTTGTGGTCCATAATGGGGGTCCTCCTTTTTTCTCCTTCTTCCTTTGGAAGAGGGTTTTTTCACTGCCCAAGCTTTGCTGTACGCCCCCTCACCCTGTCCCTCTCCCGCCAGGGGAGAGGGGACCTTATCTCTTAGCCAAAGAAGCTAAATGCAAAATCCATCTCGTGGGCCTCAAATGCCCAACTGTTCCTGCATCCGTCCCCACCACGCGCGTAACGCAGGCGCATGATCAAAGAGTGGTTCCTCACTCACCGCAGTCACCCACTTGAAGGTACCAAACAGGCAAAAATCGGCGTACGTCAACTGTCCGAAGAAGTAGTCCTGTCCACTAATGGTCGCATTAAGGTCAGAGAGAACAGCATGTAGCTTAGGGCGATTCTCGTCTCGTTTGGCCGCTATTGCTTCCAGCGTCATACCGAAACGTTTTTCCCGGTCTGCACGAAAATACGCGCGATCGCCAGGTTCAATCTTCGCAAAGATATCGTTCAGGACAAGCATGATGCAGGCTGGATGCACGGTCCGGTCTACATACAGGTTAAAGAAACGGCACGCCTCCTTGAGCCCGAGGCCGGGAAAGATCTTGGGGTCAGGTTGTTTCTCTTCCAGATACCTGGCGATGGTCCACGAGTCGTACACCACCGTGCCGTTGTCTTTGATGACCGGAACCCGGTCCTGACCAGAGAAAGCGATTTTGTCCTTCTCGGTGAAGCGGACTGGTACGGTCGTGTAAGGGATCTTCTTGTACGTCAGTACCGCCTTAGTCCGCCAGCAGAATGGGCTAGGGCGGAGGTCTTTTGCG
>CAZAYE010000693.1:0-415 GCA_964489255.1 uncultured Enterobacteriaceae bacterium | reverse complement strand
ACAGTTCAATCATCGTCGTATACCCTCCAGCTGAATGCTGATTACATCTTACGCTCCCGCTGCTGCCTTTGCCGCGTTGAGTGCGGCTTCGTAGTTTGGTTCGTTAGCGATCTCTGATACGTACTCGACGTGTTTGACTTTCCCATCTTTACGGATTCCCTCTCAGGGTTACTTTTCTCTCTGCTGCCATGGTACCCTCCTTAATACGAAGTATTGTTTCGGCTTCAGCAGCCGCAGCGAACACGATTGTAACCCCTTCAGGCTCGATTGCAAACGCGCTCGCTTCCTTGACACAACCGGCAAACGTATGAAAATGAGACAATAGAAAAGGGGAGACACTCCCAATGTGTGGACGCTTCACGCTGACAACCGACCTTGATGTTGTGGCTCAACGCTTCGCTTTCCGCGCTACCGA